>DASRQW010000120.1 GCA_035696245.1 Longimicrobiaceae bacterium
ATCTTGCGCCGAGCGATCTTACGTGTGGCGACGATCTTCCTCGCCCCGAACCCATTCCTCCCGTCGGCAGGAAGATGAGCGACGACGAAGCGCGAATTCCCTCCGAAAGCGTTCCGGAGCCAGGGGGCACGGGTGGGGTAGAGCAGCAGACGGCTCGCGTCAGTGGCATCGCCCGCGCCCCGCTCGTCCGGGCGCTGCTCGGCGTGCCGCTGTTCTACAAGATCCTCATCGCCAATGCGGTGATCGTGCTGGTGGGCGCCATCGCGGGCGGGATGGCCACGGCGTCGTACGTGCGCGCGGTGCCGGGGCGGTCCACCGTGGACTTCGTGACGGTGCTGGCGGCGGGCGGCGTCGTGCTGACGGTGCTGGTGAACGCCGCGATCCTGCGGCTCGCGCTCAGCCCGCTCCAGCTGCTGGAGCGCACCGCCGGCCGCGTGCAGGCGGGCGACCTGGCCGCGCGCGTGCCGCTCTCGCCCGTGGCGGACCGCGAGCTGGACCGGCTGTCGCGCACCTTCAACGCCATGCTCGACGCGGGCGCCGCCGACCGCCGGCGCCTGCGCGAGGTGGCCGCCCGCGCGCTGGGCGCGGCCGAGGAGGAGCGCAAGCGCATCGCGCGCGAGCTGCACGACGAGACGGCGCAGATGCTGGCCGCGCTGCTCCTGCGCATTCGCGTGCTGCGCGGCGCGCCCGACCCCGCGGCGGCGGCCGCGCTGCTGGAGGAGATGCGCGGCGACATCGGCGCGGCGCTCGAGGGGGTGCGGCGCTTCGCCCGCGGCCTGCGCCCGCCCGCGCTGGAGGAGCTGGGTCTGGTGGCCGCCATCGAGAGCCACGTGCGCTGGCTGGTGGAGGCGACCGGCGTCGCGATGACGGTGGACGCCGAGCCCGTCCCCGGCCTCCTCTCGCCCGAGGCGGAGCTGGCGGTGTACCGCATCGTGCAAGAGGCGCTGTCCAACGCCGTGCGCCACGCGGGCGCCCGCCGCGTGGGCGTGCGCATCGCCCGCGAGGGAGGCACGCTCGTGGTGGAGGTGGACGACGACGGGCACGGCTTCGCCCCGGCGCGGGCGATGTCGGCGGACGGGGGCGGGCTGGGGCTGTTCGGGATGCAGGAGCGGGCGGCGTACCTGGGCGGGCGGGTAGAGGTGCAGAGCGCGCCCGGCGCCGGCACCCGCGTGCTGGCGGAGATCCCCGTGCCCGCTCCGGACGGCGCCTGAAGCGGCGGCAAGGGTACGCCGCTCCGCAAGGGTACGCGCCGAAGCGTACACCACACAACCCGCCTCATTTTGTCTTTTCCCGTCCCGCGGTTATATTCGGACCGCCGCCACGCCGCACCCTCGCGGCGGTGCGCCCACGACCAGCCTTCTGACGCAAATGAATCGCCCTCCGCACCCGGGGATGCCCCCGAAGCTGCCGCTCAAGGAGCTTCTGACCGGCGGCCCGCTCAAGTCGCTCCTGCCCCGCCTGAAGAACCATCGCGAGGTCATCGCGATCGCGACGCTCATGCTGCTGGGCAGCAGCGCCATCTCGCTCATCTTCCCGTACGTGGTGGGCAAGCTGCTCGACTCGGCGTTCGTGATGAAGAGCGCCTCGTCGCTGAACCAGATCGCCGGCGCCATGACGGTGCTGTTCGTGGTCCAGGCCGTGATGACCTTCACGCAGACGTACCTGCTGGGCGCCACCGGCGAGCGGGTGATCGCCAAGCTTCGGCTGGACCTGTTCGGCCACCTGCTGTCGCTGCCCCCCGCATTCTTCTCGGACCGGCGCACGGGCGAGCTCACCAGCCGCATGAGCGCGGACGTGGGCATGCTGCAGGGCGTGCTGAGCGGCCAGGTGTCGGAGTGGGTCAAGCAGGTGCTGATGCTGATCGGGGCCGTGACGCTGCTCTTCATCACCCAGCCGCGGCTGGCGCTGGTCACGCTGTGCGTGGTGCCCATCGTGGTGGGCACGGCCTTCTTCTTCGGCAAGCGCCTGGAGAAGGCCAGCCTGGGCGTGATGGACCAGGTGGCCGACGCCACCGCCATCGCCGAAGAGGCGTTCTCGCAGATCCGCGTGGTGCAGAGCTTCGTGGGCGAGCCGCACGAGATGAAGCGCTACGACAGCCGCATGAGCTCGGCCGTGGCGGTCGCCATCAAGCGCGCCGTGACGCGGGCGCTCTTCTTCAGCACCATCGGGTTCGCGACCTTCGCCGCGTCCATCATCGTGCTGTGGCTGGGCGGCAAGATGGTGCTGGCGCACGAGCTCACGGCCGGCACGCTCATCAGCTTCCTGCTGTACTCCGGGATGGTGGCCAACTCCGTGGGCACGCTGGGCGGCCTGTGGAGCATGTACAAGGAGGCCACGGGCGCCGCATCGCGCGTGTTCGACATCCTCGGCAGCCGCCCCAGCCTGCGCGACCCCGACGCGCCGCGCGACCTGGCGAAGCCGGTGCGCGGCCTGGTGGAGTTCGATGACGTCTGGTTCCGCTACGAGCCCGCCTCCGAGCTGCCGCAGTTCATGCGCGCGCCCGTCATGGGCACGAGCCTGCTGCCGCCCGCCAAGGACGGCAAGGAGAAGGACAAGGACGCCAAGGCGGCGCCCGCGCAGGCGGTGCCCGGCGCCGTGCCGGGCCTGCCGCTGCCCGCCGGGATGATCGCCCTCAAGGGCGCGACCGCCAAGGTGGACTCCGAGGGCAAGCTGCTCCCGCCCGAATGGACGCTGCGCGGCATCTCGCTCCGCATCGAGCCGGGCGAGACGGTGGCGGTCGTGGGCCCGTCGGGCTCGGGCAAGACCACGCTGGTGTCGCTGATCCCGCGCTTCTGGGACCCGCAGCAGGGCACCATCTCGATGGACGGCAGCAACATCCGCGACCTGCGGCTGGCCGACCTGCGCCACAGCATCGGCCTGGTGCCGCAGGAGACGCTGCTGTTCAGCGGCTCCATCCGCGAGAACATCGCGTACGGCAAGCCCGACGCGAACGACGCCGAGGTCGAGGCCGCCGCCCGCGCCGCCCACGCGCACGAGTTCATCGAGCGCATCCCCGACGGGTACGACACCGTGGTCGGCGAGCGCGGCATCAAGCTCTCGGGCGGGCAGCGGCAGCGCATCGCCCTGGCGCGCGCGATGCTCAAGGACCCGGCGGTGCTCATCCTCGACGAGGCCACGAGCAACCTGGACGCCGAGAGCGAGGCGCTGATCGAGGACGCGCTGGCCCACATGCTGGGCGCCCGCACCACCATCATCATCGCCCACCGCCTCTCCACGGTGCGCCGCGCCAGCCGGTTGGTCGTGGTGGACCGCGGCATGATCGTGGAAGAGGGCACGCACGCCGAGCTGCTGGCGCTGGGCGGCCTGTACGCCCGGCTGTACGCCCGCCAGTTCCGCGACGACGACGAGACCGCCGGCAACGAGGGCGCCGAGGACGACGCGGAGATGCTCGTCGGCTGATCGGCCTCGCCGGGTGAGATGAACGGCGGTACGACGTGAGATGCGGGGCCGGGTCGATTGCGATCCGGCCCCGCTCGCATACGTGCCGGCGCACGCCCGCCGCGCATCCGCCGATGCGCATCCGGCGAGCGCACGCCGTCCTCCAGCGTCCCGCGAGGCGGGGCGAGGCAGGCGAGCATCGCATCCCCCGAATCCGCCGAACCGATCCCACCGCGCATCTCCATCGGCCGAGTCCGCCAAGCCACGCATCTGCCGATCGCCCGATCGTAGGCAGATGCGCACCAGCGGAACCCCGAGTGTATGGAAGGCAGCCGGCGGATGCGTGGAGCTTTCAGAGCATCATCCGCTGCGCATCGCCCGAATGGAAGAGCTCACCGGGAGATGTGAGGCGGAGATGCAACGGACGACATCTACCGTCATGCGTTGCTCCGGAGATGCGGCGGACGGCATCTACCGCCATACGCTGTCGGGAGATGCGGGGCGGCGTGGCAGGTTGGCGGGGGATCGGATATATTGGGCGCGTTCCGCAGCGCCCGTTCACGGAGAGGAATGATGCCCGACAGCAAGCCCGAGACGCTCGTGATCATCGGCTCCGGCCCGGCGGCCTGGACGGCCGCCTTATACGCAGCACGCGCCAACCTGGACCCGGTGGTCTACGCGGGCGAGCCCTCGCGCGACATGATTCCCGGCGGGCAGCTGATGTTCACCACCGACATCGAGAACTTCCCCGGTTTCCCGGAGAGCGTGAGCGGGCAGGACCTGATGGAGCGGATGAAGGAGCAGGCCGTCCGCTTCGGCACCCGCACGGTGATGGAGAACATCGCCGAGGTGGACTTCGGCACGTACCCGTTCCGCCTGAAGCCCAGCTGGTCCGACGAGATCACCGCCCGCGCCGTGATCGTGGCGACGGGCGCCCGCGCCAACTGGATCGGGCTGGAGAACGAGATGCGCCTGGCGCAGAGCGGCGGCGGCGTGTCGGCCTGCGCGGTGTGCGACGGCGCGCTGCCGGCCTTCCGCGACCAGGTGCTGGCGGTGGTGGGCGGCGGCGACTCGGCGATGGAGGAGGCCACGTACCTCACCAAGTTCGCCCGCGAGGTGGTGATCGTGCACCGGCGCGACTCGTTCCGCGCCTCGCCCATCATGGCGCAGCGGGTGCTGGAGAACCCCAAGATCCGCGTCCTCTGGAACACGCAGGTCACCGACGTGCTGGGCGACGACTTCGTGACCGCGCTCCGCACCCGCAACACGGTGACGGGCGAGGAGGCGGACCTGCCGGTGGGCGGCCTGTTCGTGGCGATCGGCCACACGCCCAACACGGCGTTCCTGAACGGCCAGGTGGAGGTGAGCGAGCACGGCTACATCAAGGTGCCGCACGCCTGGCGCACGGCCACCAGCGTGCCCGGCGTGTTCGCCGCAGGCGACGTGATGGACGACTACTACCGCCAGGCCATCACCAGCGCCGGCGTGGGCTGCATGGCCGCGCTGGAGGCGGAGCGGTGGATGGCCCACCACGGCGTCGCCGCCGCCGAGCCCCCGGTCCTGGAAACCGCCGAGTCGTCCGTCGGCGTCTCCGACGAGGTCACGGCGTAGCAGTACAGCGTCCGCCCGTCCTCTCGGCTGGCGGAAGATCGTAAGACGGCGGCCCGGCTCATCGCGAGCCGGGCCGCCGTCTTTTCTACCGCGTCCTCGCCTGGCCTGCGTCGTCAAGCCGCGGCAGCCATCCCCTCGGCCGAAGCCAGCTCCACCGACGTGCTTCCGGCGCTGGTCGTCTTCGTCGTCGGTGTGGTCGTCGCCGCGTGCCCCGGTGCCGTGGCACCCGGCGCGGCGCCGCTGGAGGTGTACTGGCTCTCGTCCGTGTACCACGTGCCCGCTGCGGGCACGGGCGACGGGATCTTCGTGGCGTGGCCGATGGGCGGGCCCTGGTAGATCAGCCTGCCCGACGTGTCGCCCGGCCCCTGGTAGTAGATCTTGAGCGTGTTCGTCTGCGGGTCGTAGATGTAGTGGTAAGTCTTGCCCGCGTCCACGCCTCCCGTCGCCCAGTTCTTCCAGTGCACGTACTTCTTTCCCGTGGCGGGGTCGGTCTCGACCCACTGGGCGTTGATGCCGCCGACCAGGGAACAATGGCCCCAGTAGCCCACGACCTGGCCGTTCTTCCGCAGCACCCCAAGAAAGTCGCCGTGCGTCGTCCCCTTATCCCATACGCCCACCTGGAGCGTGAAGGTGTCGCCGCCGACCACGATCTTGCTCTGCCCCTGCGGACCGAACTCCCGGAGCCGGATGCTGTCACCGCCCGGCGTGCGGATGACGACGGTGTCCACGCCCGGGGTGGAGTCCCACACCGTGCAGGTGAAGGAGCAGACGGGCGTCGAGTCGCGCGCCACGGCGGCCGAGTCGAGCGTCGCCGTGGCCATCGTGCCGGTGGCGACCAACCGCGACGCGGGTCGTGGCGCCGTGAGCGGGTCGGTGGGCGAGTCGCAGGCGGCGGCGCCAAGCGCCAGCGCCACCACGGACCAGCCCAGCATCAGCCTGCGTCGATCGAACGTCATGGAAAGCCTCCCCTGTTGCGGGTGAAGCGAACTTGGTGTGCTCCCAAGTAGCGTCGACATCCCGCCGAAGTCAATCAAAACGTCTGTAACTGTACTTCTTCCGTATCCTCGGTTTGACATTCGTTTGAGTTCGCCGCAGGACAGGCTGCACGCGTTTAGGCGCGATACTCCCGATATTGAATCTGACGAGCAGATCTCGATCGGACGCTGACGGATGCGG
>DASRQW010000121.1 GCA_035696245.1 Longimicrobiaceae bacterium
CTTCTCACGGACGTCCGGCGCGGGACGTCACATCATCGGCGCGGCGGGCTGGAAGCCGTCACAGCCGCTGATGGGCGTGACCTTCAGGTGCAGCGACGCGTGGCGCGGGTGGCCGCAGTCGTCCACCATCTCCTCCGCCGCCTCGTGCGTGCGGTGGATCTGCACCAGCTTCTCATCTGCCGAGTGCGTCTCGCCGAAGTGCGTGCAGAGCCCGCACTGCCCTTCCTCCACGTGTTGCATGCCTCGCTCCGTCGCCAAGGTGCCCGTCGTCTCCCGACACGAGCGCGGCGGCAAAATCCATGCTGCTACGGGAGATAGCATCATCCGGCACTCCCGGTTCGGCAGATGTCTCGTGGCCATTCATTCCCGGACGCCGCCGATGTAGCTCTCTATCGTGATCGGTAGATGACGAAAAGCGGGCCCCGGAGAACATTCCCGGAGGCCCGCTCGTACGTCACCGTCTTCCATCTACCCAACCCGATCCGCCATCCACCTCATCCGACACTCGGCCCGCTTCCCTCAACCCTCGCCGATGCTCGGGCCGAGGGGAGCGTCCGTGCTCAGGAGGCGCGGTGCAGGCGGGCTTCGCCTTCCACGCTGCGGGTCACGCCCGCGGGGGCCAGCGGCAGCTCCGGGAAGCGGAGCTTGCCCTCGGCGAAGCTGGCGCCGCGCAGCGCCACCGACAGGGCCTCGTCGATGGTCTGCACCGGGTGCACCTCCAGCTGCTCCAGCACGTCGGCGGGCAGGTCTTCCAGGTCGCCCACGTTCTCCTGGGGCAGCATGATGATGCGGATGCCCGCCCGGTACGCCCCGAGCACCTTCTCCTTCACCCCGCCGATGGGCAGCACCCGCCCCGTGAGCGTGACCTCGCCGGTCATCGCGACGTCGGCCCGCACGGGCGTGCCGCTCAGCACCGACACCATCGCCACCGTCATCGCCACGCCGGCCGACGGCCCGTCCTTGGGGATGGAGCCCGCCGGGACGTGCACGTGGATCTCGGTGCCCCACGCCTTGTGCGGGTCCACGCCGTAGCGGCTCGCGTTGGCGCGGGCGTACGTCAGCGCGGCGCGCGCCGACTCCTTCATCACGTCGCCCAGCTGGCCCGTGAGCACCAGGTTGCCGAAGCCCGGCCCGGCGCTCTCGCCCGCCGCGGCCACCGGGGCCCGCTGCGAGGCGCTGACCTCGATGAACATGATGTCGCCGCCGGTGGGCGTGTAGTACATGCCGGTCGCCACGCCCAGCACGTCCTCGGCCCCGGCGCGCTCCGGGTGCACCTTGGTGCGGCCCAGGAAGTCCTTGACCGTGTCGCCGTCCACGCGCACCGCCTGCGCGGTGGCCGAGGCGATTCGCCGCGCCGCCTTGCGCGACACCTTGCCCAGCTCGCGCTCCAGCTGCCGCACGCCCGCCTCGCGGGTGTACTCGGTGATCACGGTCTTCAGCGCGTCCTCGGTCACCTCCAACTCGCCCTCCCGCAGGCCGGCCTCCTCCAGCTGGCGCGGCAGCAGGTACTTCTCGGCGATCGCCTTCTTCTCGCGCTCGGTGTAGCCGCGGAACTCCACGGCCTCCATGCGGTCGTACAGCGGCGCCGGGATGTTCGAGACGTAGTTGGCCGTGGCGATGAACAGCACCTCGCTCAGGTCGAACGTCACGCCCAGGTAATGGTCGGTGAACTCGTGGTTCTGCGCCGGGTCCAGCACCTCCAGCAGCGCGGCGCTGGGGTCGCCCTGCATGGACACGCCCAGCTTGTCCACCTCGTCGAGCAGGATCACCGGGTTGCGGCTCTTGGCCTGCTTGAGCGCCTGGATGATGCGGCCCGGCATGGCGCCCACGTACGTGCGCCGGTGGCCGCGGATGTCCGCCTCGTCGCGCACGCCGCCCAGCGCGATGCGCACGTACTTGCGGCCCAGCGCCCGCGCGATCGACTTGGCGATCGAGGTCTTGCCCACGCCCGGAGGCCCGCCGAAGAGCAGGATGGGCCCCTTGGCGGTGGCCTTCGCCTTGGCCTCGGCCACCTCGCGGCTCAGCCGCTCCAGGTCCTCCACCGTCTCCGGCTCCGCGTCCCCGTCGTCCATCGACGCCAGCACCTCGGTCTCGGCGGCGGCTTCCTCCTCCACCTCGGTCACCGCGCGGCGGGCGGCGAGCTGGCGCACGGCCAGGAACTCAAGCACGCGGTCCTTCACGTCCTCCAGCCCGTAGTGGTCCTCGTTCAGGACCTCCTCGGCCGGCCCGAGCTCCAGCTTGTCCTCGGTGCGCAGGTTCCACGGCAGGTCGGCCATCCACTCCAGGTAGGTGCGGATCACCTGGTACTCGGCGCTCTGCGGGTTGGTGCGCTCCAGGCGCCCCAGCTCGCGCTCGGCCTCCTCGGCCGCCGCCTCGGGAAGCTCCAGCGCCTCGATCTTCTGGCGCAGCTCCTCGATCTCGGCGCCCTCGTCCTCCTCGCCCAGCTCGCGTTGGATCGCCTTCATCTGCTCGCGCAGCAGCATCTCGCGCTGGCGCTCGCCCAGCTCCTCCTGCACCTGCTGCTGGATGTCCTCCTGCGCCTCCATGAGCGCAAGCTGCCGCTGCACGATGATCAGCAGCGACCGCAGCCGCTCCTCGACCGACAGGATCTCCAGCAGCTTCTGCTTGGCCTCGGTGCCCATCTCCACGTAGAAGCCCACCAGGTCGGCGAACGGGCCGGGCTCGGTGATGCCCTCCATGAACTGCTGCAGCATCTCGGCGGGGATGCCTCGGCGCTTGCCCAGCTCGGCGGCGCGCTCGCGGATCTCGCGGTACAGGGCCAGGAACGCGGGGTCCTCGGCATTCACGGGCGCAAGGTCCTGCATCTCCCGCACGTGGGCGGACAGGCCCAGCCCGCTGCCCTCGGCGTATTGGAGCGCCAGGGCGCGGCTCTCGCCGTGGATCAGCAGCTGCACGCCGCCGGCCCCGCGCTGCACCTGCGCGATGCGCACGATCGTGCCCACCGTGTACAGGTTGTCGCTCTCCACCTCGTCGCGGTTCTCGCGCTGCGCCACCGCGAACATGCGGCGGTCGCCGGCGAGCGCGGCGTCGATGGCCTGCAAAGTCCCCGGGCGGCCGGCCGAGATCGGCACGGCGGTGCCCGGAAAGACCACCGTCTCCCGCAGGGGGAGCACGGGCAGCACCAGCTTCTCGTTCATCGTGTTCGTCCTCTCGTCTTGTTCTCCGTCCTGCGCCGCAGATGTCTGCGGCGTGTCGGAGGCTGGTGCCGGGTTTAGCACTTTCCTTGCCATCTTCAGTTGCCTTTCAATATAGCCATAAGTGCGGAATTTTACAGGCACTTAGCACATGTTTAACCGAATTCGAATGTTCCTGCCAGAACGCCACCACCGCGCCTGGCCCGCTGTCGTTCAGGCATGAACTACTGTCTGCCCGGCATGTGTTCCGGTGGATGGGAGCCAATGTGCCGGTGGCGGACGGGTCGTGCCGTTCGCTGGCGGAGAGCCCGGGTTGGGATGCGGGAGATGCCGTCGATGCGGACCGCCGACGGCGGGGCGACGGGGATAGATGCGGGCGCGGCGGTTTGCCGCCGGTGCGCCGCCACGGTTATCCTACGGGTCACGGACGATTCCCGCATCCCCCACGCGTGCCGCATGACCGAACCCACGCATCCGCCAACCAGCGCCGCACAAGCCGCGCGCCAGGCGACCGGCGCTCCCAACGTCTTCCTCATCCCCAGCGAGCACCTGCCCCAAGGCTTCGCGGACAAGGTGGAGCACGGGGGATGGACGGCGGTGGAGCCGCGCCCGGCCGCCACCGTGGTCCTGCTCCGCGACGGAGTTGCGGGGCCGGAGGCGCTGCTCCTGCGCCGCCACGGCCGCAGCGGGTTCGCCGCGGGCGCATGGGTCTTCCCCGGCGGCATGGTGGACGCGGACGACGGAGGGGTGGCGGTCGCGGAAGCGATGGACGGCCCGACGGCGGACGAGTGGGCGCGGCGGCTGGAGCTGGACGACGCGTCCGTTGCGCTGGCGTTCGTCGCGTCAGCCGTGCGCGAGGCGTTCGAGGAGACGGGCATTCTCCTCGCGCACGCGCGGGCGGGGGCGGACGAGGAGCGGCTGGACGGCCTGCGCCGCTCGCTGCTGGCGGGGGAGATCGGGCTGGGCGAGATGGCACGCGCCGAAGGGCTGCGGCTGGCGGGGGGCGACCTGCTGTACATCGCCCACTGGATCACGCCGGAGCCGGAGCCGCGGCGTTACGACACACGCTTCTTCCTGGCGACCGTGCCGGGCGACGCGGTCTGCACCCCGCACGCGGCGGAGATGACGGACGCGCGGTGGATGGCCCCGGCCGATGCCGTCGCCGCCTTCGAGCGCGGGGAGATGAAACTGCTCCCGCCTACGGTCCACACCCTGCGTCGCCTGGCGGGCTTCGCGGCGGTGGCGGAGGTGCGCGCGGCGTTGGCGGATGCTCCGGTGCCCGCCATCCTCCCCGTCATGCGCCGCCGCGCCGACGGCGTCGCCATCGAGTTCCCGGCGGACGTCTAGCTCCGCCGCATGCGCCGAGGGCTCGGGCACGTCGGCAGAGTGAATGATGCGATCCCGCGCATCCGCCGAGAAGCTTCGGCAACGCGTCGGCGATGCGGCGGACGCGAGATGGTGCATCGGCATCGTCACCGCCGAGTTTCATCTACCGAACAGAACGAAGATGCGGGGGCGGCGAGACGCAGCCGCGCATCTCCCGAATCACCCGCAGTTGCCGGATCGATGGACGGGAGACGAGAGCGAGACGTGCGGAGGGGCGGATGAGGATGCCGCGGAACCTGCCGCAGCAGCTGGGCGGCGCGAGCGTGGAGGTGGTAGCGAGCGAGATTTCGCAGGAGCAGGCGAACACGCTCTCGCGCCTGGGCGGCCGCCTGCACGACACGCTGAACGCGCTACACGCCTTCGACGGAGCGCACCCGCACCCGTCCGGCGCACGCGGGGAGGAGCGGGCGGAGCTCGTTGCCGCGGCGGCCCAGGCGCTGTGGTACTACGTGGTGCAGCGCGAGGTGCTGGGGCTGGGGAACAGCGAGGCGCTCATGCGCGAGCTGCGCATACCGCCCGAGGTGCGCCTGCGCATGGGCACCTTCCCGCGTCGCGGCGCGCCGTAAGCCGGCGGAGAGCGGCCGGTGCGCATCTACCGCATCTCCCGTAAACCGCGCGTCGCCGGGATGCGCGTCCGGAGCGGACCGGAACCTCGACGCGAGCAGGACGGCGGACGGCTTTTTGCGGTCGCTGGCGGGCTCCCCGTGCACCCATTCCCCGTTTGAACGAGCAATGACCCAGCGCCCCAACACGCTCGGCGCCCTGAAGGCGTCCGGCTACCGCACGCGCTCCGTGAAGGCGGAGATGCGCGAGAACCTGGTCGCCAAGCTGCGCTCGGGCCAGCCGCTCTTTCCCGGCATCGTGGGCTACGAGGACACGGTGGTGCCGGCGCTGGTGAACGCCGTGCTCGCGCGGCAGAACTTCATCCTGCTGGGGCTGCGCGGCCAGGCGAAGAGCCGCATCCTGCGGCAGCTCACCACGCTGCTGGACGACGAGGTGCCGGTGCTGGCCGGCTCGGAGACGAACGACGACCCGCTGTCGCCCATCTCCCGCTACGGACGTCTTCTCGTCGAGACGGACGGCGACGACGCGCCGGTGGAGTGGATCGCGCGCGACCGCCGCTACGTGGAGAAGCTGGCGACGCCGGACGTGACGGTGGCCGACCTGATCGGCGATATGGACCCCATCCGCGCCGCCCGCGGCGGCCACCTGCTGAGCGACGAGCTGACGATCAACTTCGGGCTGCTGCCTCGCGCCAACCGCGGCATCTTCGCGCTGAACGAGCTTCCGGACCTCTCCGGCAAGGTGCAGGTGGGCCTCTTCAACGTCTTGCAGGAAGGTGACATCCAGATCAAGGGCTTCCCCGTGCGGCTGCCGCTGGACGTGATGCTCGTGTTCAGCGCGAACCCCGAGGACTACACGGCGCGCGGCAAGATCATCACGCCGCTCAAGGACCGCATCGGCGCCGAGATCCTCACGCACTACCCCAAGACGCCCGAGGAGGGGATGGAGATCACCCGCCAGGAGGCGTGGACCGGCCGCTCCGAGGACGGCACCGGCGTGGAAGCGGTGGAGGTGCCCCCGTTCGTGGCCGAGCTGGTGGAGCGCGTCGCCTTCCTGGCGCGCGAGGACAAGCGCATCGACCGGCGCAGCGGCGTGTCGCAACGCATGCCCATCTCGGTGATGGAGACCGCCGTCTCCAACGCCGAGCGCCGCGCCATCCTGAGCAAGGAGACGCGGATCGTGCCGCGCGTGGCCGACGTGTACGCGGCGCTGCCCAGCATCACCGGCAAGATGGAGCTGGAGTACGAGGGCGAGCTCCAGGGTGCGGACACCATCGCCCGCGACCTGATCGCCGCCGCCGCGCGCGAGATCTTCGACCGCATCTGGGACGCGGATGCGCTGGATACGGTGATCGACCACTTCGACCGCGGCGGCGTGCTCCAGATCTCCGACGCCGCGAGCAGCGAGGCGTGCTGGCAGGGCCTCCGCGCCGTCTCCGGCCTCACCGACGCGCTGGAGGAGGTGGGGATGCTGCACGAGGGCGACGCGGCCATGAGCGTGGCCGGCGCGGAGCTGCTGCTGGAGGGACTGGCCGGCCACCGCCGCATCTCGCGCGCGGACACGGGCACGTACGGGCGGATGAAGCAGGAGCGGCCCAAGGGGAAGGGCAAGGGCGGCGGCGGCTTCGCGTTCGGCGACGACATGTTCGGGTGAGGGCGGCCCCTGCGCGCCACTCCCGAGCCCGCCACCGGGTCGCGGCGGATTACGCTTCGGCGTGGCCGTTCCAAGGAATCCGCGGGCGACCGGAAACAAAAGCTTTGTGTTTTCCGTCAGGGATTGGGATATTCCGATTGCGGCACCATGCCGCGCCACACCCATTCCAGGAGACGGACCGATGCTGAAGCTGAACGTCGAAGACCTGCGCGTGGATTCGTTCAATCCTTCGTCGGACCTCGACGGCACCTCGTTCACCGCGCCGGCCGGCGGCCCGCAGGGCTACGTGAACCCGGGCCCCACCGACCGCAGCTGCACCTACTGCACCTTCGTCGGCCTGATCTGCTGCTGATCGGCGTGAACGCCGGATACAGATGCGCCCGCGGTTCCGTGACGGAGCCGCGGGCGCATCTTCGTGTCTGGAGCTAGCTCTGCGTAGACGGCGGACGCGTATGCGAAGCGGGACCGCTTCTCCTCGGAACGAGCACCGGTCGGGCGGAGAAAGGGTCGTCGGAACACTCTCAAGACGGCACATTCCGGCTCACCGCCCAACCACCTAACCCCGAAGCGGAAGGGCGGGGTTACGGGTGAAGCCGGCCTGCTCGAAATGCGCATCGAACGCGAGAGCGCCTCCGATGCGGAGACGCTCCATCACGACGAACGAGACGCAGTCGGTGAGCGAGTAGCGCTTGTCCGCCCGTTGCGTAAGATAGTCCACGGCGGTGCGGAAAAGCTCCTCGTCCACGAAGAGGACGTTCACCGATGGGCTGGAGAGTAGCCGGTTCGCGATCTCGACCGCTTTCGTGTGCCGGTTCCGGCTGTTGAAGAACGTGACCACCTCATCGAGCACGAAGCTGGTAGTCACGAGGTGCGGGCGTGAGGGAGCGAGCCGCTGCCAATACTCCGCGGCTTCGGCGTGGTGCTGGTCGTCGAACGTCTCCAGCGCGATCAAGAACCTCGTATCGATGAACAGCGGGCTCACGCGTCCTCGGAGCCGTACAGATACCGGTCGTGCTCCACCGAAGCCCGCGGTGCTCCGCACGAGACCGGCGCCCTGCCCAGACCGAAAACCGGGTCGTCCGCGAGGGGAGCGGACCCGGCGGCGAGGCTCGCAAGGATGCGCTCGGCAAGCACCGCCCGCTCGCTTTCAGGCAGCTTCAGCGCCTCGGTTTCCAACTCTTGCAGGCTCATGGGTGCTCCCGGTTGAAGTCCCGTTAGAGTAATACACGATCCACGCCGCCGCGATTCGCAAGAGCGACGATGCGTCGTGCGCAGGTTGACGGCAATATGATCGTCTTCGCACATCTCCCTCGATGTGCCACGCAGCTCCATCGCGGCCGCACTTTCGCGAAGCTCACGTGTACTTGCGGTGACTCGCATCGGCGGCGCCCGCCGCCAGTCTCTCCGCAGCCGTATTTCCCAGAAGTCGCATGACCGTCGCCCCTTCGTTTGCCCGTCCCCGCCGGCTGGTTCCATTCGCCGCGCTGGTCGTGGCGGCGTGCTCGTGCGCGCCGCAAGCCCTGTCCGTGGCCCGCCAGGCCGATGCGCAGGCGGACGCCATGGGGGCCGCGAGCCCGGCCGCCGAGCCCGCACCCGAGCCCCGGCCCTCGCCTCCGCTGCCGGTGATGCCGGGTGTGGAGGTGCTGCTGCGGGACTCGATGGGCCTGGTGCGGGGGAAGCGGGTGGGCCTCATCACCAACCAGACGGCGATCACGCGCGACGGGCGCAGCACCATCGACGTGCTGTACGGCGCGCCGGGGGTGCGGCTGGTGGCGCTGTTCGCGGCGGAGCACGGCATCCGCGGCACGGTGGACGGCGGCGAGAGCATCGGCACGTCGCGCGACGCGAAGACGGGGCTGCCCATCTTCTCGCTGTACGGCCGCACCGAACGCCCCACGCCGCAGATGCTGAGCGGCCTGGACGTGCTCGTGTTCGACATGCAGGACATCGGGGCGCGGCCGTACACGTACGTGTGGACGATGACGTTCGCGATGGAGGCGGCGGCCAAGGCGGGCATCCCGTTCGTCGTCCTCGACCGGCCGAACCCCATCACCTCGGCGGCGGAGGGGCCGCTGATGGAGTGGGAGATGCGGACGCACGGACCGCTCATCACCGGCGCGTACCCGGTGCCGCTGCGGCACGGGATGACGGCGGGCGAGCTGGCGCGCTACGTGAACGGCGAGTTCCACCTGGGCACCAAGCTCAGCGTGGTGCCGGTGCAGGGCTGGCGCGGCGACGAGTGGTTCGACGAGACGGGCCTGCCGTGGGTGAACCCGTCGCCCAACATCCGCTCGCTCACGGCGGCGCTGTCGTTCTCGGGCCTGGTGATGCTCGAGACGGCCAACCTGAGCGTGGGCCGCGGCACGGCGGACCCGTTCTCGTACGTGGGCGCGCCGTACATCGACGGGCAGGCGCTGCTGCGGCGGGTGAATGCGCACCATCTTCCCGGTGTGGAGTTCGAGGTGGCGTCGTTCACGCCGCGCGGAAGCACGTGGATGCAGTTCCCCGGGCGCACCTGCCACGGCGTGCGCCTGCGCGTAACCGACCGCGACGCATACCGGCCCGTGCTCACTGCCCTCGTCTTCCTCTCGGAGATCCAGAAGATGTACCCGGACAACCTGGGCATGGGGTCGATGATGCAGATGCTGGGCAGCCGCTGGGCCCCGGCCGCCGTGCGCCGCGGCGACGACCCGCGCGACATCGTGCGCCGGTGGGATGAGGAGAACGCCCGCTGGAACGCGCTGCGCGCCAAGTACGCGCTCTACCCGCGCGAGCAGGCGGCGCAGCAGCGGAGCGGGGCCGGGATCTGAACGCTGGCTGTGACGGTGCCACCGTTCAGCGTGGATGATGGATGTCGGCGGCTAGGGTCTGCGAATGCGGAGAGGGATCGGATGCGATAAATCGCACCCCTACAGGTGGTTAGGTTGTTTGGATACGAGAAGCGCCCTCCGCCCGGTGAACGGGCGGAGGGCGCTTTTCGTTCGTCCGCGAGCTACTCGGGGACGCGGACGTCGGCGTTGGGAGCTTCCTCGTGGAGCTGGCAGTTGTACGTGGCGCAGTTCGCGTCGTGCGTGGGGACGCACGTCTTGAACATCGTACAGAACTCGGTGACGCGGGTGTCGTCCTGGCCGAGCACGGTGCCCGTGCCGCGGGCGGTCTCGTCGGTGACGAACGAGTCCACGTTCAGGGCTTCGGGCTGGAGCGTGAGCTTGCGCATGCGTTCGTTCCTCGGTTTCAGGCTTGGGACTTCGTGGGTTCCTGCCTCTCGCCTCGGATCACTCCGGGACGCGGACGTCCTCGGGCTGGTCGCCAGCGTCTTCTTTGTAGGCGCAGGTGGAGGTGACGCAGCCGAGACGCGTAACCAGGCACGTCTTGTACATCGTACAGAACTCGGTGATGCGGGTGTCGTCCTGGCCGAACACGGTGCCGGCGCCGTTCCCCGACGCGTCGGTGACGAACGAGTCGACGGTCAGGGCCTCGAGCTGGAGCGTGAGCTTGCGCATGAGTGCGTTCCTCGGTTCAGGTTGGGACTGCGTGATTCCTGCCCTCCTGCCGCCGATCACTCCGGGACGCGGACGTCTTCGGGCTGCTCGTCCAGGTCTTCCTTGTACGCGCAGGTGTAGGTCAGGCACCCCGCCTGGTTGCGCGTGGGGAAGCATTGCTTGAACTGAGAGCAGAACTCGGTGACGCGCGTGTCTTCCTGGCCGAACACGGTGCCGAGCCCGTTCACCGACTCGTCGGTGACGAACGTGTCGACGGTCAGGGCTTCGAGCTGGAGCGTGAGCTTGCGCATGAGTCGTTCTCCTTTGTTCAGTGCGATGGACTGCGTGCGTTCCCTATGCCTGCCGCGGCTCACTCCGGGACGCGGACGTCCTCGGGCTGCTCGGCGCGGTCTTCCTGGTACTGGCACGTGTAGGTCACGCAGCCGTACTGGTTCCGCGTGGGAATACACGTCTTCATGGTGCAGAACTCGGTGACGCGGGTGTCGTCCTCCTGCCCCAGCACGGTGCCCATCCCGAACCGCCCGTCTTCGGTGACGAACGAGTCGACGTTGAGGGCATCCACCTGCAGCGTGAGCTTGCGCATGACTGTTCCTCGCTTCTGGTGTGGGAACTTCGCGGCCCGGTCCGCCGTGATCGCGGCCGCCGTTCGGCGGTGCAGGAAAGCCCCGCCGGTATCCTTCTAGGTCGCAAAACGTGCTCCGAACTTTCACACCGGAGCAGATGGATCACCCACCCATTTCCTGCCACACGTCCGGATTGGCGTGATTTTCTGCATTCCTCAACCGCCAGAAGCGTACCTGCGCCCTGTTCTCGGGTGACGCATAAAACGCCGCATTGGGAGGTTGCACATCCAACCGGACGATTGCGGCTGCGGCGGGCGAGTGGAGGCGGCGCCCGGACGGATGCGCATCCACCGGCCCTGGTCTTGCCTCGCTTTCCGCGCGTGCGGGCGATCGTTCACCCTGGCAGCGGGGCGGGCACATGGCGGGGTCCATCTGGAAGGGCAGCATCAACTTCGGGCTGGTGAACTTTCCCGTGGAGATGAAGGCGGCGGTGCGCAGCGACCACGTGTCGTTCCACCTGCTCCACGGCGAGGACCTGTCGCCCGTGCACTACCAGCGCGTGGACGAGCAGGGCGAAGAGGTGCCGTGGGACGAGATCGTGAAGGGCTACGAGTTCCAGAAGGGCAAGTACGTGGTGATGACCGACGAGGACTTCCGCGCCGCCGCGCTGGAATCGTCGCGCGCCATAGAGATCTGCGACTTCGTGGACGAGGACGAGATCGACCCGCGCTTCTTCGAGACGCCGTACTTCCTGGTGCCCGGCAAGGGCGGCGAGAAGGGGTACGTGCTGCTGCGCGAGGCGATGGCGAAGAGCGGCAAGGTGGGCGTGGGCAAGGTGATGATCCGCCAGAAGCAGCACCTGGCCGGCATCAAGGCGGTGGGCGACGCACTGGTGCTGGAACTGATGCGCTTCGCGAGCGAGCTGGTGGAGCCGCGCACGTACAAGTTCCCGGCCGCGTCTTCGGTGCGCCCGCAGGAGGTGAAGATGGCGGAGCAGCTGATCGGGACGCTGGCCGCGCCCTTCCACCCGGAGAAGTACGGCGACGAGTACCGCGAGAACCTGATGCGGATCATCCGCGCCAAGATGGAGGGCAAGGAGATCGCGGCGCCCGAGCCGGCGAAGGAGGAAGAGACGGAGATCATCGACCTCATGTCCCGTCTGCGCGCCAGCCTGGAGGCGGCGGAGGGGCGCAAGGGCGGCGGCCACAAGACGGCGGCGAAGAAGTCCACCGCCGCCAAGTCCGCGAAATCACCCGCAGCGAAGTCCTCTGCTTCGAAATCCGCGTCGAAGCCGAAGGGGAAGTCCGCGGCGGCGCACAAGAAGAGCGCGTAGCCGATGCCGCGGAAGAGCGCGACGCCGGCCGAGCTGCTGGCCGAGTACCGCCGCAAGCGCGACTTCACCCGCACGGCCGAGCCCGCGGGCGGCGGCGCGGCGGACCGGGCGCGGCACTCGGACCTGCGCTTCGTGATCCAGAAGCACCGCGCGAGCCACCTGCACTTCGACTTCCGCCTGGAGATGGCGGGGGTGATGAAGAGCTGGGCGGTGCCCAAGGGCCCCAGCCTGGACACGTCGGTCAAGCGCCTCGCCGTGGAGGTCGAGGACCACCCCATCTCGTACAACACCTTCGAGGGCACCATTCCCACCGGCGAGTACGGCGGCGGCACGGTGATGCTGTGGGACCGCGGCACCTACGCGCCCACCGATCACGAGGGCGCGGGCGAGGAGCAGGCGCTGCTGCGGGCGCACGCGAGTGGACGGCTGGACATCACGCTGCACGGCGAGCGGCTGCGCGGCGCGTGGTCGCTGTTCCGCACGCGCGCGGGCGGCGACGACGGCGGCAAGCCGCAGTGGCTGCTGGTGAAGCGCACCGACGACTACGCCAACCCCGGCTTCGAGATGGTGGAGGCGGAGGAGACGTCGGTGGACACGGGCCGCACGATGGACGAGATCGCCGAGGGCAAGCGCGGGGGCAGCAAGGTGTGGCACTCCAACCGCGCGCCCAAGGACGGCGGCGTGAAGGCATCCGTCGCAGCGGCGGCGGCGAAGGCAGGCCCGAGGCGGAAGAGATCAGCCGAAGCCGAGGCGCCGGTCTCGACATCTACCGAGACCCCACGGCCTTCGGGAGATGCGGGGGCGGCGCTGGAGCCGATGTACGCGAGCATCGGCACGGCGGTGCCGCGCGGCGAGGGGTGGACGTTCGAGCCCAAGTACGACGGCATCCGCGTGCTCGCCTTCGTGACGCCGCACGAGGTGCGGCTGGTGACGCGCAACGGCAAGGACAAGACGCGCCAGTTCCCCGAGGTCGCCACGGACCTGCAGCGTCTCGCCGCGAAGGCGAAGCGCCCGCTGGTGCTGGACGGCGAGGTGGTGGCGCTGGAAGGCGGCGAGCCCGCGCGCTTCCAGAAGCTCCAGTCGCGCATGCACGTGACCGGCGCGGCAGAGATCGCCCGGCACGCGGGCAAGACGCCGTCTGCCCTGATCGTGTTCGACATGCTGCTGGACGGCGCGGACGTGCTGCTCCAGGAGCCTTGGACGGTGCGCCGCGCGCGCCTGGAGAAGCGGCTGGGGAAGCACCTCTCGGAGATACTGCGCCTCGGCGGGACGGAGCGGGGAGACGGCGCGGCGCTGCTGCGGAAGGCGCGCGAGACGGGCTGGGAGGGCGTGATCGCCAAGCGAACGGACTCCACCTACATGCCCGGCGTGCGCTCGCCGGGCTGGCTCAAGCTGAAGGTGGAGTTCCGCCAGGAGCTGGTGGTGGGCGGCTACACGGAGCCGCGCAACACGCGGCAGCACATGGGCGCGCTCATCGTCGGCTACTACCGCGGCGGCGAGCTGGTGTACGCCGGCAACGTGGGCGGCGGCTTCAACGCGCGCAGCCTGAAGGCGATGTGGGACCGCCTGGCGCCGCTGGAGAGGAGGACCTCCCCGTTCGCCGACCCGCCGAAGACCGCCGAGCCCGCGCACTGGGTGGAGCCGAAGATCGTGGTGGAGGTGAAGTTCGCCGAGTGGACGGAAGACGGGAAGCTCCGCCAGCCCATCTATCTCGGCACCCGCGACGACAAGCCCGCGAGCGAAGTCACCCGCGAAGACACCAGCGTCCAGGCCGACGAGAAGCCCAAGCGGCAGCGCGTATCGTCTGCCGTAGCCCAATCCGCCTCGGCCGATGGCGGAGAGGACCTCTCCAAGCCGAAGAAGTCCGCCCGCCGCGCATCCGCCGGGAAGGCTGGGGCGAGCGAGAGCGCCGTCCGCCGTGCATCTCCCAAAAGTGCGAAGAAGACGGAAGATGCGAAGAGATCCGCATCGACTGACCGCCGTTCATCTTCCGGTGCGGAGACCAAGCCGCGGAAGAAGGCCGGTGCGTCGAGCGAGGAGGGGTCGAAGGAAAAGGCTTCGGCGGCTCGGGAGGCTGGTGCGAAGAAGCCTCCCAGCGGGACGTCGGACGATGGGGTGCGGGTGAAGGGTGCGCCGATGAAGGTGATCGCGGAACTGCGGCGCATGGAGGAGGCGGGCGGGAGCGGAAAGCTGGAGCTGGGGCGCGGGGTGACGCTCGACGTGACGCACCTGGGGAAGACGTTCTTTCCGGAACCGGGCTTCACCAAGGGCGACCTGCTGCGTTACTACGCGCAGGTCTCGCCGCTGCTGCTGCCCGCCATTCGCGACCGGCCGCTGGTGCTGAAGCGCTTCCCGAACGGCGCGGCGGGCGAGGGCTTCTTCCAGCACAAGGCGGGCGACGTGCCGCCGGGCGTGCGCGTGGAGCGCGTGTACCCGGAGCGCGGCTCGGAGGCGGACCGCATCGTGGGCGGCGACCTGGCGACGCTGCTGTACGTGGCGCAGATCGGCAGCATATCTGTGGACCCGTGGCACTCGCGCGTGCAGTCGCCGGAGCTGGCGGACTACACGGTGATCGACCTGGACCCGGGAGACGACGCGCCGTTCTCCACCGTGGTGGAGGTCGCACGGTGGGTGAAGGAGGAGATGGACGCGCTGGGCCTGCACGGCGCGCTGAAGACCTCGGGCGCGACGGGGCTGCACGTCTTCCTTCCTCTGCCGCCGAACACACCCAGCGAGGCCGGGCGCCTGCTCGCGCAGCTCGTGGCCACGCGCGTGGCCGTGGCGCACCCCCGCGAAGCCACGGTGGAGCGCACCGTCCGCGCCCGAGCCACCGATTCCGTGTACGTGGACTTCATGCAGAACGAGGTGGGAAAGACGGTCGCGGGCGTGTACGCCGTGCGCGCGCGTCCCGAGGCGACCGTCTCCACGCCGCTGCGCTGGGACGAGCTGGACGACGCGCTGGACCCGCGGAACTTCACCCTCGCCACCGTCCCCGCCCGCCTCGCCGAGGCCGGCGACCTGTGGGCGCCCGCGATGAAGCGGAAGAACTCGCTCACGTCCGTGCTGAAACGCGCCGGGGCGGGGTAGTTTCCCGTCTCCACGGATCCGGGATCCGGCTTCCCATCTCCCCCGGATCGGCCGAGGGGGCAACGGCCCTCTTTCAGAACTGCGCTTCCGGCGGTAACTATATCCATCCGCACCAGGGCAGTGGGCGAGCCTCCCGTGCGGGGGCCCCGCGTCCTGCGGCGCTCTACCCTGCTCCCCGTGCCGGAGACCTCCGCTATGAGACCCAACAAGGCAGTGCGCACGTTTCCTCTGCTTGCCGCCGCCCTCGTCTTCGGAGCGTGCTCCGACGCGGGGAATCTCGCCGGGCCTGCCGCGGTCGCGCCCGTCGAGCAGCCGGCCGCCCTGGCGTCGCTGACCTGCACGGCCTCCACGCAGACGCGGACGGTTCGCTGCGGCACCTCCGAGAGCGGCGGCGCCCGCGCGGTGATCGTCGGGGGGCAGAACCAGTACGTGACGCTCACGTCTACCAACATCCAGGTGGTGGCGGACACCTTCGCGTTCGACGTCACGGTGCGCAACCTGATCCCGCAGCCGCTCGGCACCACGAACGGCACCACGCTCGATCCCGCGGGCGTCCGCGTCTTCTTCACCGCGGGCCCCACTTCCACCGCGGCCGGCACGGTGACGGTGGCGAACCCGGACGGCACCGGGACGTTCACGGCGGCCGGGCAGCCGTACTACCAGTACAGCTCCATGCTGCAGCAGGACTCCGTGACCCCGGTGAAGCGATGGAAGCTGCGGTTCACGCCCGAGGTGGCGAGCTTCACCTTCCAGGTCTACGTCTCCGCCGCGGTGCAGTACCCCGCAGGATACGTGGACGGCACGCCCTACGTGCTCTCGCTCGATCCCGCCGAGTCGCGGGCCCTTCCCGGGGTGGTCCGCAGCGCCGTAGGGAACGCGCTTCCGAGCGAGACCGTGGGCTGGAGCAGCGACACTCCGGGAACGGCGTCGGTGAGCGGGACGCAGGTCACCGCGGGTGGGGCGAGGGGCTTCGCCACGCTCACCGCCTCGTCCGGCGCGCGACCGGGCATCTATACCACCGCGGTGTCGGTGTGCCAGTCCACGGTGGTCGCCAACGGCACGAACCTCCCGTCGACGATCGCCGCGAGCGACTGCTTCTCGAGCTACGGTGACCCCAACGGCCGGCCCACCAACAGCTACTACGCCGACCTGTACCGCGTGACGCTGGCGGCGGGCCAGACGGTGACGGTGTCCATGGACTCGGGAGACAACCTGGACACCTACCTGCTGCTCGCCAACCCCACGTTCGGCTTCCTGGTGGCCGGCAACGACGACGACCCCTCGGGAACGCTGGGCGTCGGTTCGAGCATGACCTACACGGCCACCGCCTCCGGCGTCTACGTGATCGAGGCCAGCACCTTCAACGGCCTCGACACCGGCAGCTACACCCTGCACGTCACGATCACCTGACGTCACGGCGGCGCCCCGGGCGCAAGATCGAGCGGTGAACGACGGCGGGCCACGATCACTCCGGTGATCGTGGCCCGCCGCTTTGCACGTCCCATTCACCGGCGGCATCCGCGGGACGGACGGCGGACCCGTATGATTCACCACCAGGGCTCGTCCATCCGCCGGTTCACACGTCCGACGACGCTCTCCACGCTGAACTCCGCTCCGCTCGTGCTACTCCAGCACACCATCGATATGGTGAAGGCGCGACCGCCGCCCCCGCTCGCGAGGACGGCGCCTGCTACCGGCACGACCGGCTGCCCGGCCGTGTTTGGCAGCGCGTTCGAGCTGCTCGTCCTCGCCGCGATGGCGGGCCTCGTTTCCGACTGGCCCGGCCGGCCCCCCGCTGCCGGCCCCGCTACCGCGCGTCCGGCGTGGTGTCCGCCAGCACGGCGGGCAGGGGCGGCTCCTTCGCCGCGGCCAGGCTGAAGATGCGGCGGCGGAGCGAGCGCAGCGGGTTGGGCGCGGTGGGGTTGAAGGTGCGGTTGGTGAGCAGCACCACCCACACGCCGCGCACGGGGTCTATCCACAGCGAGGTGCCCGTGTAGCCGGTGTGGCCGTACGCGTACGGCTCCTTGCACCCCACCGCGTCCGGCACCGTTCCCTCGCGGCAGAAGATCTCCCAGCCCAGTCCACGCGTGCCCGCCTTGGGCTGCGCGTGCGTGAACTCGGCCACGGTGGCGGGCTTGAGCACGCGCACGCCGTCCAGCTCGCCGCCGTTGGCGATCATCGCGGCGAACCGCCCCACGTCGTGCGCGGTGGAGAAGAGGCCCGCATTGCCCGACACGCCGCCCAGGTCGCGCGAGATGGGGTCGTTGGTCTTGCCGCGAAACGGCTTGCCGTCCTTGAGCGTGAGCGTGGGCGCGCAGGCGGCGCACCCAGCGCCGGGCTGCCAGCGCGTGGCCGTCATCCCCAGCGGCGCGTAGACGCGGTGCTGAAGGTAGCGCGACAGCGGCTCGTGCGCGGCGCGCTCGGCCGCCTCGGCCAGGATGATGAAGCCGCCGTCGGAGTACACCACCTTCTTGCCCGGCTGCGTGTAGATGGGCGCATGGGCGATGTAGTACGCCAGGCGCTCGCCGCGGCTGCTGCCCTTGAGCTTGGCGCCCGGTGAGAGGCCGGACGTGTGCGTGAGCAGGTGGCGGATGGTCACCTTCTCGCGCCCCTCGCCGGCGAAGGCGGGCAGGTACTTCGAAACGTGGTCGTCGATCCCCATCTTGCCGTCGTCCACCAGCGCCATCACGGCGGCGGTGGTGCCCACGACCTTGGTGAGCGAGGCCAGGTCGTACATGGTGCCGTCGGGGTCCACCGGCGGCGCCGTCTTGCCCCACTCCAGGCGCCCCAGCCCCGTCTCCTCCATCTCGCGGTCGCGCACGCCCACGGAGAACGCGGCGCCGGGGAAGGCGCCCCCGCGCACCTGCTTGCCCACCAGCGTCTCGATGGAGTCGATGGCGCCCGCCGGCACCGAGTCGTCCGTGACGCGGTTGTACAGCGCGGCGATGCGGTGCGCGCGCGTGGCGGGCAGGTCCGGGTCGTCGCGCATGGCGAGAACGATGGCGAGGATGCCCAGCAGCACCACGGCGCCCAGCGCGATGAGGACGTTGCGGTTCGGAGAGAGTTTCCCCGGCGGCGCATCCTCCGGCTCCACCTCGGCGACGGGCGCGGGGGCGGCGCGGAAGGTGGCGCGGCCGTGTGCGGAGACGTCTTCGCCGCCTGATGCGGGGGCGGGCTCCGCGGGCTCAGTTCTCATGGGGCTTGGAGGGCTCCGGCGATAGGGGGCGCGGCGCCGCGCCCGCCGCCGTGTGCGGCGAAGGCGGCTCGCGCCGGGCGGTCTCGTCCGGTGCCTGCGGGCGGGACCGCCGCGGCCATGGGCGGCCTAGCGGTCGCCCTCGTCGCCGTGGCCCGAGCGCGACTTGCTCTTGGCGTGCTGGCGCGTGTCCGCGGCCAGCGAGCGGCCCACGTCTACCTGGTCCTTGGTGAACCGGCCGTTGGCGTCCCGGCGCACGTAGCGCTTGTCGCCTGGGTTCGGCTCGATCAGCTCGCGCTCTCTCGACATAACTTCCTCCGCGATGGTGGGTTGCGCCGCGATCTCGCGTTACGGGAAGGCAGAAGGCATGCCATCTCGCCCGCCGATGCTCGCGGGAGATGCGAAACGGCCGCGCCTCCCCGCGCTCCGCATCTGCCGAAGGGCAGGTGCTCCGCCGTTCGGTTCGGTAGATACAGGGTGGCGGAAGGTGCGCACCGGCCCCGCATCTCCCGATCTGCAAGCGGATGGGTCGATGCGCGGCAGTCCGATCGCACCCCATCTCCAGAGATCCCCATCCCAAACGAGACCCCTGCATCGACCGGGAAGTCGTGGGTTGTCGCGGAGAGATGAGCCGGATTCAGCCGGGCGCGGAAGATTGGCGGAGGAGCGGCGGAAGCGGGCGCAAACGCATGGTGCAGAAAGGTTGACGGGCGAGCGGGCAGGTGCGATAATCCGGTCAGGAACCGTTCGTACGACCGTCCTCCGCGGGCGCCGGCAAGCCGGTGCCCGCCGCTCGTTTCCGCTGCGTGGAGGCCCTCTCCGCCGTGTCCGTGCCGCTCCTCTCCGCTTCCAGGCGTCCCCCACGGTGATCGCCGGCATCGTGCTCGCCGCCGGCCGCAGCCACCGCATGGGTGCGCCCAAGGCCTTCCTGGAGATGGACGGCGCGAGCTTCCTCGCACGCGCGGCCGCCGCGCTGCGCGAGGGCGGGTGCGACGCCGTCTGGGTCGTCACCGGCCCCGCGGACGACGAGGTCGCGGCCCGCATCGCGTCGAAGGCGCGGGAGATGGGCGCGCACGTGGCGGTGAACCCGGCGCCGGACTCCGAGCAGGTGGACTCGCTGCGTGCCGGCCTGCGCGCGATTCCGGACGATGCGGATGCGGCGGTGGTGCTGCCGGTCGACGTGCCGCGGGTGGATGCGGACGCGGTCCGCCGGGTGGTAGAGGCGTTCCGCGAGCGAGGCGCGCCGGTGCTGCGGGCGGTGCACGGCGGGCGCCACGGGCACCCGGTGCTCTTCGCCCGCGCGCTCTTCGCCGAGCTGCTGGACGGCGACCTGCCGGACGGGGCGCGGACGGTGGTCCACGCGCACGCCGCGGAGCTGGAGGAGGTGGAGGTCGCGGACCCCGGCGTGCTGCACGACGTGGACACGCCCGAGGACTTTCGCCGCCTGGCCGGCACGGCGTGAGGGGCGCGCGGCTTCCGGCCGCGGAGGCGGTTCGCCACGCCCGCGAGGCGCTGGCCGGCGGCGAGCCCGCGGTGGGCGTCTCCGTCCTGGAAGTTCGCCTCGCATCCGCCGCGAACGAACCGGCCCGCAACACCGGCGGATCGGACGAGACGGACGCCGGCGGCCCCGCATCTCCCGAATCTCCCGTGTCGTCTTCGACCGAAGACACGGGATCATCGGGAGATGCGGAGCCGGACGGAGCGCCGCCGGTCGATGAGGCGCCGGTCGACGGGCCCAGGGCGGGCGACCACCTCGTCGTATGGGCAGACCGGCATACGGGGACGTTCGGGGATGAGGCGCTCGACGCCGAGACGGTGCGGCTGGCGCGCGAGGTATTGTCGCACGGCGCGAAGGCGGGGACGCGCGAGGTCGATGCCGGCGCCATGGCCTGCACGCTGTACTTGGAGGCGCACCGCGCGCCGCCGGAGCTGCTGATCGTGGGCGCGGGGCACATCGCCCGCCCGCTCTGCCGCATCGGGGCGATGCTGGGGTTCCGGGTGACGGTGCTGGACGACCGGCCGGAGTTCGCCACGCGCGAGCGCTTCCCCGAGGCCGAGCGCGTGCTGCGCGCGGACTTCTCGGAGCCGTTCCGCGGCATCGGCATCGGCTCCGGCACGCACCTGGTGCTGGTCACGCGCGGCCACAAGTACGACTTCGAGGCGCTTCGCGACGTGCTGGCCCGCCCCGCGCTGCCCGCGTACGTGGGCATGGTGGGCAGCCGCCGCCGCACGCGCGCCGCGCTGGAGCAGCTTGCGCGCGAGGGCGTTGCGCCCGAGCGGCTGCGTGCGGTGCACGCGCCCGTGGGCCTGGACATCCGCGCCGAGACGCCCGAGGAGATCGCCGTCTCCATCGCCGCCGAGATGGTGGCGGTGCGCCGCGGCGGCACCGGGCAGCCGCTGCGCGACCGCGCACGCGTGGTGGAACGCTGGATCGAGCCCGCGCGCGGGGCCGGCGCCCCGCCCCCCAATCCACACCCGTCCCCGGACAGACCGTGAGCCGAGAAGTCGCCGTGACGCAGAGGGAGGACATCTTCCCCCAGTACCGCGACACCCCCATCGGGAAGCTGCTGGAGTACCACAATCTGGACCGCCCGTTCGACACGTACACGCAGGCGGAGCTGCTGGTGGGGATGTGCATGGACAGCCGCAAGCACCTGCACATCCCGGACAACTTCACCTTCATCCTGCGGGCCGGCGGCGCCAACATGCGGCCCAGCGAGTTCAAGGTGTCGTACGCCGTGGGCGTGGGCGGGGTGCGCCACATCGCCCTGATCGGCCACACCAACTGCGGCATGGTGAACCTGATGGCGCGCCGCGAGCCCTTCGTGCAGGGGCTGGTGGACGCGGGGTGGGAAGCGCTGGAGGCGTCGGAGCACTTCTACCACTTCGCCCCCATCTTCGAGGTGGGCGACGAGGTGGAGTTCGTGCTGGGCGAGGCCAAGCGGCTGCGGCGCCGCTACCCGAAGGTGCAGGTGGCGCCCATGCTGTACCGGGTGGAGGACAACCGGCTCTACCTGCTGCGCGAGGACTGAGCGAAACCGCGGCGGGCGGCGTGCGTAGGGTAAGCCCATGTACCGCAACTGCATCTTCTGCTCGGGCGGCCTGGGGACCAACGACTCGGTAGAGGAGTTCCCCATTGGCCGCAGCCTCGCCTTCGACGCGGGGCGGGGCCGCCTGTGGGCCGTGTGCCCGCGCTGCGGCCGCTGGAACCTGGCGCCCATCGAGGAGCGCTGGGAGGCGGTGGAGACGGCCGAGAAGCTGTTCTCCGCCTCCCGCATGCGCGCCCAGTCCGAGAACATCGGTCTCGCCCGCTTGCCTGACGGCACGCGGCTGATCCGCGTGGGAGCGGCGCTGCCGGGCGAGCTGGCGGTGTGGAGGTACGGTGACCAGCTGGTGCAGCGCCGCAACCGCTACCTGATGCTCAGCCTGGGCGCGGTGGCGGCCACCACGGCGCTGGTGTGGGCCGGGGCGGCGGCGGCGGGCGTGTCGGTGTTCGGCTTCTGGCAGTTCTACCAGGTGGGCCGGGTTCCGCTCGAGTTCGCGCAAGGGCAGCGCGTGGTGCAGCGCCTGCCGCCGGGGATGTCGGGCGGCCGCGTGGTCGTGGTCCGCCGCAAGCACCTTCGCGACGCGTACGTGTCGGACAGTGGATCGTCCTCCACCCTGGCGCTGCACGTCCCGTCGCTGACCGTGTCTCCCGCCGGAGCCGGAAACCAGCCGCTGGTGCTGACGGGCTCGCGGGCCGAGACGGCGCTGGGGCGCGCTATGGTGCACGTGAACCACAAGGGCGCGAAGCGCGAGACGCTGCTGACGGCCGTGGACCTGCTGGCCGCCGGGGGCTCGCCCGCCGACTACGTGCGGGACGCCGCGCGTGCCCGCTGGAGGCTCGGCGCGGGCAGCAAGCGGGGCGAGGGCGCGCTGCCCGCCGCGCGCTCGCTGGCCCTGGAGATGGCGCTGCACGAGGAGTCCGAGCGCCGCACGCTGGCCGGCGAGCTGGTGATGCTGGAGAGCGCCTGGCGCGACGCCGAGGTGATCGCCCGCATCGCCGACGCGCTTCCCGGCGACCCGGACGACCCGCCGCTCCCCGGCCGCCTCGTCCTCCCGTCGGAAGGCTGACCCGAGCCGTGTACCGTACCTGCATCTTCTGCTCGGCCGACCTGGGGACGAACGATTCGGTCGAAGAGTTCCCGGTGGGCCGCACGCTCGCCTTCGACGCGGGCAAAGGCCGCCTCTGGGCCGTGTGCCCCAAGTGCGCGCGCTGGAACCTGGCGCCCATCGAGGAGCGCTGGGAGGCCGTGGAATCGTCCGAGAAGCTGTTCGCCGATGCCCGCCTGCGCGTGCAGTCCGAGAACATCGGCCTGGCCAAGCTGCGCGACGGCACGAGGCTCATCCGCGTGGGGCAGGCCCTCCCGGGCGAGATGGCGGCGTGGCGCTACGGCACGCAGCTGGTCAAGCGGCGGCGGCGCTATCTCGCCGCCGGTGCGGTGGCGGTGGCGGGTGGGGCGGTGTGGGCGGGGCTGGCCGTGACGGGCGTGCTGGGTGGCGCCGCCGGGCTGACCAGCGTGGCGGTGATGGCGTGGCAGCAGTACCGCGGCAAGCGCCCCGTGCACCGCCTCTCGCGCGAGGAGTCGCCCACAGGCGAGGAGATCGGGCTGAACCGGTTCAGCCTGAACGCGGCGCGGGTGGCGCGGGGGGCAGACGGGGCCATCGCCCTGCATCTCCCGTACGCCCTGCCCGCGGGCCCCGCGCGCTGGAAGAACGGGCGGAAGGTGTGGTTTCCCGAGCGGTCCCTGGTGCTGGAGGGCCCCACCGCGCGCACCGTCCTGGGCCGCGCGATGGTGGATGCCAACTCCGGCGGCGCGGGCGCACGGCGGCTGCACGAGGCCCTGGGCCTGCTGGGCGACGCGGGCGGGGCCGAGGAGTACCTGCGGCGCGCGGCGGGAACC
>DASRQW010000122.1 GCA_035696245.1 Longimicrobiaceae bacterium
CTACGTGCACCTGCGCCAGGGGCGCCCCACCGAGGCGGTGGAGATGACCGAGGCCAACCACGCCCGGCTGGACGAGCACCTGCCGGCGGACCGACACCGGCTGCACCGGTCGGTGCTGCTGTACAACGCGGCGCAGGTCTACGCCCAGAACGGCGAGCACGACGCCGCGCTGCGCTACCTGGGCGAAGCGATCGAGATGGACCCCAGCTACTCCGAGTACCACAACGACCGCGGCAGCATCTACCTGAAGCTGGGCCGGCTGCACGAGGCCGAGGCGGACTACCGCCGCGCCATCGAGATGTCGGCGCCGTACCCCGAGGTGTGGTTCAACCTGGGGCAGTGCCTGCTGCGCGCGGGGCGCGCTGGCGAGGCGGAGGCTGCATACGAGCGTGCGGTGGACCTCGATCCCGCCCGCCCGCAGGCGTGGGCCGCGCTCGCCGGGCTGCGGCGCGCGGCGGGACGGCCCGATGCCGCGCTGGACGCCTACGACACGGCCGTGGCGGCAGACCCGGTGAATCCTTTCCTGCTCGCCAACCGCGCCGCGCTGCGCCTGGAGTTGGGCAGCATCCGCGAAGGCCTGGCCGACCTGGATGCCGCCGTTGCGCTGGCGCCCGGCCACCCGGGACTGCTGCGGAACCGCACCCTCGCGCGCCGTACGTACGAAGCCGTCCCGGCCTGACGCAACGTTCCCACGCCGCCGTCTCGAAACCCGCATCGCGCGGCCAGCGCCGCGAAGGGACCCGCAATGACCACCTCGTCCGTGATGACCCGCTCGCCCTTGGACGGCGGCACCGCCGCCGCGCCCGCCGCTCCGCTGGCGCAGCTCAGCTACAGCCGCTCCGCGCGCTGGCAGCCCTCGCGGTTCAACGCGCGGACCGTGGGCGACGACGGGCGCCTCCTGGTGTGGAACACCCTCACGGGCGCCGCGCTGGAGTTCATGCCCGAGCACCGCGACGGCGCCGTAGAGGCACTTTCCGCCAAGGAGCTTCGCGAACCGCTGGACACCTACGCGAAGCACCTGGCCGCGCGCGGCCTTCTCGTCCGCGACGACCTGGACGAGATGGCGATCTTCCGCATGATCTTCGGCAAGCAGCAGTGGCGCACGGACAAGCTGGAGCTGATCCTCCTGGCCAGCGAGGACTGCAACTTCCGCTGTGTGTACTGCTACGAGAAGTTCAAGAACGGGACGATGGAGCCCGGCGTGCGGCAGGGAGTGCGCGCGCTGGTCGAACAGCGTGCGCCGCAGCTCAAGGAGCTGGCGGTGGGGTGGTTCGGCGGGGAGCCGCTGTACGGCTGGGAGGCGATCGAGGACCTTGCCCCGTTCATGAAGGCCACGGCCGAGAAGCACGGGATCCGCCTCGGCCAGAACATGACCACCAACGCGTACCTGCTCACCGAGGAGCGAGCGACGCGCCTGCTGGAGTGGGGCTGCACCACGTACCAGATCACGGTGGACGGCAAGGCGGAGGAGCACGACTGCAAGCGCGTGGGCCGCGACGGCAGCCCCACCCACGCCGTGATCCTGGACAACCTGCGGGCCATGGCGGCGCGCAGGGACAGCTTCAAGGTCAACCTGCGCGTGAACTTCGACCAGGACAACTTCTCGCGCCTGGGCGGCTTCATGGAATCGCTCGCCGAAGACTTCGGGGGCGACCCGCGGTTCCGGCTGCGGTTCCGCGCCATCGGGCGGTGGGGCGGGCCCAACGACCAGGACATCGACACGTGCGGCGTGGAGGAACGGCGTTTCGTGAAGGACCAGCTGCGCGCGCAGGCCAAGTCCCTGGGCCTGCACCCGGAGGGCGGGATCGACGAGGTGCGGTATCCCGGTTCTCAGGTGTGCTATGCGTCGCGGCCGTACAGCTTCATCGTGGGGGCCACGGGCAAGCTCATGAAGTGCACCATCGCGCTGGACGAGATGCCCGAGAACGTGGTGGGCAGCATCAGCCCCGAAGGCGTGCTGGACGTGGACCCGCAGAACATGTCTCGCTGGGTCGCGCCCCACTTCGAGACCGACGCGCTCTGCCAGACGTGCTACGTGCTGCCCGGCTGCCAGGGCGGCGCCTGCCCGCTGACGCGCATCAAGTCCGGCACGCGCACGTGCTGCGGGACCAAATCCAACCTCAAGCGCGAGATGCGCTTCACCCTCGAAGAGATGCAGGATCGCCGGGAAGCTCAGGCCCGTCAGCCGATGGCTTCTGCATCGATGCCGTGACAGGTTTGGAAGCTGGAGCCATCAGCATCAAGTTGGGACGAAAAGAGGAAGGGAGCGGCCGATCGGGCTGCTCCCTTCCTCTTTTGCCACCGATCACGCACGCCGCCGGCTCGCGGGGAAGACGCGCGCGGCGAGCTCCCGTGGAAGGCGGTGCCGCTGCGAATCCCAGTCAGGTCAGCGGATGGCCTGGTTGAGCACCACCATCTTCTGCCAGATCTTCGCGCTCAGGCCGGTGGTGAGGTCCTCCACCTCGTCCACGGCGGCGAGGACGACAGGGTCGTTGAACTGCTGCGCGTACAGGGCGGCGACCTTGCTGTTCAGCGACAGCAGCTCGCTGCAGTAGTCCAGGTAGCGCGACATCTCGTACCGGGTGAGGCCCCGCACGGGCGACGAGGGCGTGTCGCGCGGCTCCTGCACCAGCCGGTCCGGGTCCTTGCTGAGCTGGTGCATGTCCACCATGTGCGCCACCGCGCGCAGCTCGCGGATGTAGCGCAGCGCCCGCCGCCGCTTGATGCGGCCTTCCAGGGTGGCGAGGAAGAAGATTCCCGCGCCCAGGAAGAGCACCACGTTTTTGGCCGCGTCGAGCACCTGGAGGAACGCGCCGAAGTCGCTCACCATGAGGTGCAGCGGCACCCCCGCGGCGATGCGGCCCAGCAGCGCGACGAGCGCCGCCAGCAGCAGGCCCACCCCGGTGCGGATGGGGATGCTGGGCTGCGCGACCTCCTTCAGCCGCTCCACGCATTCGTCGGCGATTGTGAGCAGCCCCTCGGAGAGCGCGAGGAGGCCGCTGCCGGGAAAGCGCTCCCCGATGCGGTCGCGCAGGCGCCGCATGGTGGCGATGATGCGGTCCGGCTCCAGCCGCGGGTGCCGGTGCGGCGGATCGTGTCCAAATGCCGGGATCATGGTGCGAATGGCCGGAGGAAAGCCGCCCGTCGGCTAACGTAACCGCCGTCCGGGGGATGATCATCCGCCGGACGAGCGGGGGTGATCAGTTTAGGTCAGCCGATCGACCGCCAGACGCGGGATGCACATCTGCCGATGGGCTGTTCGGAAGATGCGCATCCGCCGAAACGGGCGCGCGGCCGTTCGTCTACCGAAATCGCGGCGATGCGCGGCACTACATCTCCCGCCTCGCCCGTCGTGGCTGCCGCCTGGTTCGTCGCCCGGAAGATCAGACGTCGTAGCGGTCGCCTTCTACGACGGCGCGGATGCCGAGGAGGTCGGTGCCGAAGACGCCGAGCGCGAGCATCAGCTCCAGGCGCGCTTGGGGCCCGGTGAGCACGTCGGCGAAGATGGCGCCCATCTCGCGAAGCTGGTGGCCGCCGCCGTCGTACGCGTAGGTGTCCAGCACGCGCCCGCGGTGCGACCGCGAGGCGATGAGCACCGGCCTGCCCGCGTCGATCCAGCGCTGGATCCCTGGCACCACGGCGGGAGGCACGTTCCCCCGCCCCATCGCCTCGATCACCAGGCCCTGCGCGCCGCTGTCCAGGCTGGCATCCACCAGCCGCGAGTCCGCCCCGGCAACCATCTTCACCAGGTCGACCAGCCGCTGCGGCTCGTCCGGCGTGAGCGCGGGCTTGCGGCGGCTCTCGCGGTAGAAGAGCACGCGGCCGTTGTCGGTCACGCCCAGCGGGCCCCAATTGGGGGAGCGAAAGGTGCCCGCCTCCTCGGTGTGCGTCTTCACCACCTCGCTGCCCTGCACCACGCTCTCGTCCATCACCACCATCGTCCCGCGGCCGCGCGACTCGGACGAGGCGGCGACCTCGGTGGCGGCCATGAAGTTGGCCGGGCCGTCCCACGAAAGCTCCGATGAGTTCCGCATGGCGCCGGTGATGACCACCGGAATGTCGGCCGGGATCGACCGGTCCAGCAGGTACGCGGTCTCCTCGATGGTGTCGGTGCCGTGCGTGACCACCACGCCGTCGAAGCCCTCGCGCTGCGCATCCAGCACCGCCGCGCGCAGCTCCCACATGCGCTCCACGGTCATGTGCGGGCCCGGGTAGCGTCCGAACTCGCGCACCTCCACGTCGGCGACCTTCTCCACGCCGGGCACCAGCGCCAGCAGCTCGGCGCCGCTGAGCCGCGGGACCGCACCCCCGCTTTCCGCATCGATGCGCATGGAGATGGTGCCGCCCGTCGCCAGGAAGAGGACGCGCGGCAGCCTTCCCTGCGCCCGGTTGCCGCCCTCAACGTCAGCCACAGAGCACGCTCCCGCCGTTCACGTTCAGCACCTCGCCGGTCACGTGCCGCGCCAGCGCCGAGCAGAGGAAGACGATTGGCCCCGCCACGTCGTCAGCAGACGCGACGCGGCGGAGCGGGATCGCGCCCTCGATCCGCTCGCGGTCGGCGCCCAGCGCACCCGCCACCATCTCGGTGTCGATCCAGCCGGGCGCGACGCAGTTGACGGCCACGTCGCGCGGCCCCAGCTCTACCGCGACCGACTTCACGAGCGAGATCATGGCGCCCTTGCTGGCGGCATAGTCGGCGTGCCCGGCCTCCCCCCGCTGGCCGGCGGTGGACGAGACAAGCACGATGCGTCCGCCGGGACCTATCATCCGCGCCGCCAGCCGCGTGGTGTAGAAGATGGAGGTGAGGTTCGCGGCCATGGTGCGCGTCCACTGCGCCTCCGTCATCTCCGCGACGGGCACGTCGTCCGGCGGCCAGATGCCGGCGTTGCCCACGTAGATGTCCAGCCCGCCGAGCTCCCGCTCGCATCGTCCGAAAAGCGCGTCGCACCCCGCTTCCTGGCTGATGTCCGCGGCCTGCGCCCACGCGCGCACGCCGAAGCGCTTCAGCTCCGTGACGACGGCTTCCGCGTCGGCGTGGCGGCTCGCGTAGCCGATGCCCACGTCGCAGCCCGCGCGCGCCAGCATGAGCGCGGTCGCGCGTCCCACGCCGCGCGAGCCGCCGGTGACCAGCGCGCGCTTGCCCGCCAGGCCCAGCGTCACGCCGGCGTCCATTTCCCCCCCAGCTCCTGCGCGTGGTGGCGCTCCGTGTCCAGGATCTCGGCCACGAGCGCGGCGGTCGTCTCGTCCATCGCCGGCTCGCCCTTCTCGAGGGCCGCGGAATAGCGCCCCACCTCGTGCTGCTCGCGGTCGCGGGCGGCGGCCTCCCACACGTCGAACGAAGCGGGCGGCGGGGCGATGCCGGCCAGCTCGCCCGGCGCGGCGCCCAGCTCCAGCAGGCGCGCGGTGAGGCGCGACACGTGATGCTGCTCGTCGGCGTGCAGGTCGTTGAAGCGCTCGCTCAGCGCGGCGTTCCCGCGCTCCTCGGCCTCGGCGGCCAGGGCGCGGTAGAAGAGCGCCTGCTCCTTCTCGGCGGCACGCCAGAGCTGGAGGCACTCGATCAGGTCGGTGGGCATCTGCGGTTGTGTGGAGGTGCGCTGCGCCGGGCGGAGATCGGGTCCTCCGGTGCCGCCCGGAAGATGCCGGGCGAAGCGTCGCAACGCAATTCGGGCTCCGCAGCCCGTGGATCGTGTCTCCACATCCGAATCGAACTACAGGACGCGAAACGCATCTGCCGTGGACCATCCATCATCAACGAGGCCCGCCGGACGGAGTGTCGGCGGCGTGAACATTCTGAAACAGCGCTGTTCGAAAATTGGATTCGGGAGATGCGGATACGGAGGTGGATCGGCGATGGAGGACCGATGGTGGCCGGGAGATGCGCGGCTGGTCAGCGCGTGCGGCGTTTGACGGTGCGGTGGGAGAGGGTGGCCGGATGCGATAAATCGCACCCCTACAAGACGATAGATCGGGCGCGGAGGATGCGGGGCGCAGCAGCGGCGTGCGTCAGCGGCCGGCGAGGGCGGATTCGAGCTTGTCGAGGCGGCCGCGGGTGAGCTTGAGGCGGGTGCCGTCCTGGAGGATAAGGACGTGTTCGCCGCGGAAGAGCGGCTGCATCTCGCGGACGCGGTCCAGGTTCACGATGGCCGAGCGGTGCACGCGGAAGAAGCGGTCGGGGTCCAGCCGCGCCTCCAGCGACGCCATCGTCTCGCGCAGCAGGTGCGTCTTGCCGGCCACGTGAAGCTTGGCGTAGTAGTCATCCGCCTCGATCCAGTCGATCTCCTCCACGCGCAGGAAGAGCGTCTTCGCCGCGCTCTTCACCAGCAGACGCGATGCGTATCCGCCCGGGGTTCCGTGCGCGCCCGCGGCCTCGCGCGAGTCGAGCAGGCCGAGAAGGCGGCGCCCCAGGTCGCCCGCAGCATGTGTGCGGACGGCCTCCTTCGCGCGCTCCACGGCGACGTCGAACCGCTCGTCGTCGAACGGCTTGAGCAGGTAGTCCACCGCCGCCACGTCGAAGGCGCGGAGGGCGAACTGGTCGTACGCAGTGATGAAGACCACGCTGGGCATCCGCTCGGGCCCCACCTCGCGCAGCACCTCGAAGCCGTCCATCTCCGGCATCTGCACGTCCAGGAACACCAGGTCCGGCCGCAGCGAGAGGATCGCATCTACCGCCTGGCGTCCATCCGCCGCCTCGGCGACCACGGACAGCTCCGGATCGCGCGACAGCAGCTCGCGGACGCCGGTGCGGGCGAGCGGCTCGTCGTCCACCACCAGCACGCGGAGGGGCGCGGTCATCGGCGGCCCCGCTCGGCGTCGCCGCCGCCGCGGCGGTACGGCAGCTCGATGGTGGCGAGGGCGCCGCCGCCGTGCGCGTTCGCCAGATCCAGGCTGTGGTGCTCGCCGGCGTACATCTGCGCCAGGCGGGCGCGCGTGTTCCGCATCCCCACTCCCTCGGGCGCCTCGCCCTCCAGCCCCGGCCCGTCGTCGCGTACGGTGAGCACCATGCTGCCGTTGCGCCGCTCCGCGCCGATTGCGACCAGCGTGGCCGCGCTGCGCCGGGCGACACCGTGCTTGATCGCGTTCTCCACCAGCGGCTGGAGGATGAGGTTGGGCACGCGCGCGTCCAGCAGGTCCGGCGCGACCTCCATCCGCACGTTCAGCCGGTCCGCGCAGCGCACCTGCTCGATGGCGAGGTAGCGCTCCAGGAAGTGGAGCTCGTCGCGCAGCGGCACCTCCAGGGGCGGCTTCTCCTCCAGCACGCTCCGCAGCAGGTCGCTCAGGCCCGCCAGCATGCGCACCGCCTCGGGATTCCTCTGCCCGCGCACCAGCATGGCGATGCTGTTCATGGCGTTGAAGAGGAAGTGCGGGTTGAGCTGCATCCGCAGGGCCTGGAGCTGCGCCTCCACCAGCTGCCGCCGAAGCTCGGACGCGGCCAGCTCGCGCTCGCGATAACGCGAGTAGTACTCGACCAGGTACGCCAGGCCGAGGAGGACGACGTAGAGCGGAAGGTCGGTCGCGATCCCCCGCGAGGCGCCCTGCAGGAAGTACTGCGGGAACGGGTTGCCCATCACGAACAGGCGGTATGGCAGGAACCACTGGATCGCCAGCACCAGGTGCCGGTTGACGAGCACGACCGCGACCCCCACCGCCAGGTGCAGCGCCGCGCCGGGCACCCAGCGGTGCCGGTCGATGGGCACCTTCCGCACGAACCACTGGAGGAAGGGGATGGTGAGCGCCCACACGTACCAGAACGGCAGCCGCATGGCCATGCCGTGCGCGTACGGCGCCGGGTTGCCGAACTGCGCCATCGACTCCACATGCTGCCACGCCCCCACCAGGCCTACGACGGTAGCGACGACGAAGAGAACTGGCAGCGGCAGATGGCTGCGCGGTGTGGCGGGGCGGAGCTCGGCGGCGGTGTCCATGCACCCAAGCTAAGCGGCGGCACGCCGGAGCGGAAAGGAGATGCGGCGAAGTGTGCCCCGCGTGCAGCGAACCGTGCGCTCCGTCCGGTGAAAAACCGCACGGATGCAGGGAGATCGTCGGGCGTGGCGCATCGGCCGAGACGAGAGGGACGGTGGATGGGATGCGGATTCGCCGCGGCGCATCGCGCTCCGGCTGCACGGCGGCGGGGGTTGGCTGCACGTCCGTATCGGCCGCGATGGGCGGAGCGCATCGTCCTCCCACGCGGCCCACGGAGGGCCGGTGCGTTCCCCCATCCACCGGAGACGATCCATGCCCGCTTCCCCCATCCCCCGCCGGACCGCCCGCGCCGGCGCATTGGCAACGCTGGCCGCCGCGCTCCTCCTCGTCCACGCGGCCCCGCTCGCCGCGCAGTCGCCGCGCGAACGGCTGGTGGTAGAGCCCGCGTGGCTCGCCGCGCATCTCCAGGACCCCAACCTCGTCGTCCTGCACGTCGGTGAGAAGGGCGGCTACGACTCGGCGCACGTGCCCGGGGCGCGCTTCGTCCGCCTCCAGGACCTCTCCACCCCGCACGACATGCACGACGAGAAGTCGCTGATGCTGGAGATGCCCGCGCCGGAGGTGATGCGCGGGAAGCTGGAGGCGCTCGGTATCTCCGACCGCTCGCGCGTGGTCGTGGTCTACGGCGCGGACTGGGTGAGCCCCGCCACGCGCGTGGTGATGGACCTGACCTGGGCCGGCCTGGGCGACCGCGTGTCGCTGCTGGACGGCGGGCTGGACGCGTGGCGGACGGAGCACCGGCCGGTCACGCGAGACGTCCCCGCGCCCGCACAGGGCACGCTCGCGCCGCTGCACACGGCGAACGTGATCGTGGACGCGGAGTGGGTGCGGGCGCACGTGGCCACGCCACGCTTCGCCATCGTGGACGCGCGGGCGCCGGCCTTCTACGACGGCGTGCAGAAGACGGCCACGCGCGCCGGGCACGTCCCCTCGGCCCACAGCATCCCGTTCACGGAGCTGACGGACGACCACAACCGCGTGCGCGGCAACGCCGAGCTGGCGGCGGTCTTCCAGGCCGCGGGCGTGAAGCCGGGCGACACGGTGGTCGGCTACTGCCACATCGGCCAGCAGGCGACGGCGATGCTGTTCGCGGCGCGGCTGCTGGGTTACGACTTCCGCTTGTACGACGGCTCGTTCCAGGACTGGGACCGCCGCACGGACCTGCCGGTGGAGCTTCCGCCGGCCAGGGGCGGACGATGAGCGCCGCGGCCCCCGCGCGCGTGCCGCGGTTCGCGCTCCTGGCGGAAGCGGCGCCCGCCGCCGTCCCGTCGCGCGCGAAGGCCTACGCCAGCCCGTACGCGGCGGGCGTGGGGATCGGGCTCGCGCTGCTGGCGGCGTTCTGCATCGCCGGGCGCGGGCTGGGCGCCTCGGGCGCGTTCTCGTCCGCCGTCGCGGTGGGCGTGTCCACGCTCTCGCCGGAGCACGCGGCCGCGAACCCTGCTTTCGCGGATTACCTGCCCGCGGGCGGCGGCGCCGGGCTGCGCGACTGGCTGGTGTGGGAGATCGCCGGCGTCACGCTGGGGGGCATGCTCAGCGCCTGGTTCGGCGGCCGGTTCAAGTGGATGACGGAGCGCGGCCCGCGGGTGACGGAGAACCGGCGCCTCGTGCACGCCTTCGCCGGCGGCGCGGTGATGGGCATCGGGGCCAAGCTGGCGCGCGGCTGCACCAGCGGCCAGGCGCTCACCGGCGGCGCGCTGCTGAGCGTGGGAAGCTGGATCTTCATCGCCGCGGCGTTCGCCGCCGCGTACGCCGTCGCCCCTCTCTTCCGGAGGCAGTGGACATGACCGCGCTTCCCTTCTTCTCCCCCGTCGCGGCGGACGGTGCCGCGGGGCTGCTCGCGGCGCTCGGGATCGGCGTGGCGTTCGGCTGGTCGCTGGAGCGCGCGGGGCTGGGCAGCGCGCGAAAGCTCGCAGCGCAGTTCTACCTGACGGACCTCGCCGTCTTCCGCGTGATGTTCACCGCCATCGTCACGGCCGCGCTGGGCGTGTTCTGGCTCTCGTGGCTGGGCGTGCTCGACCTCGCGCAGGTCTACGTCCCACCCACCTTCCTGCTGCCGCAAGCCGTCGGCGGGATCGTCTTCGGCGCGGGGATGGTGGCGGGCGGGCTGTGCCCGGGCACCGGCTGCGTGGCCGCTGCGACGGGGCGGAAGGACGGCGCGGCGGTGGTCGCGGGGATGCTCGCCGGCGTCTTCGTCTTCTCCGAGGTGTTCCCGCTCGTCCGCCGTTTCTACGAGCGCACGCCACGCGGCGCGCTCACCTTCCCCGCGCTCCTGAACCTGCCGTACGGCGTCGTCCTGTTTGCGCTCGTCGCCCTGGCGCTGGGCGGCTTCGCGGGCGCGGACCGCGTCGAGCGGCGGGCGCGGCGCCTGGCCGCGGGAGGCGGATGATGCCCATCCCGCGCATCTCCCGAAAGCACGCGCTGGCCGGCTGCGCGGGCGTCCTCGGCGTGCTCGCCCTCGTCGCGGGCGAGCCGAACCGAGGGACGGGCGCGACGGTAGATGTCGATCGGCTGGCCGCCATCGTCCAGGCGGAGCAGGACCACGTCACCGCGCTGGAGCTCGCGCAGTGGATTCGCGACTGGAAGCCCGGCCTGCGCGTGATCGACGTGCGCGGCGCCGACGACTTCGCCGCCTACCATCTCCCGACGGCGGAGAACTTTTCGGTCACGCAGCTCACGCGGGCGCGCTTCCGGGCGGACGAGACGGTCGTCCTCTACTCCGAGGGCGGCACGCACGCGGCGCAGGGCTGGTTCTTCCTGCGGGCGAAGGGCCTGGAGCGTGTCTTCTTCCTCCGCGAGGGCCTGTACGAGTGGGCGACGCAGATCGTGGAGCCGCGCCTGCCGGACGACGCGTCGCCCCAGGCGAAGGCGCGCTGGCCGGAGCAGGCGGCGCTCAGCCGCTACTTCGGCGGCAGCCCGCGCGTGGGCGGAACGGCGCAGACGGTGGACGATCCAACCGCCGCGCTCCCCCGCGCATCTCACGACGACGCCGGGGGTGAGCTTCCCCGTCCGGCGTCGGGAGAGGCGAGCGCGAGCACGGCCGCCGTGGCGCGCATCCGCGCCCGCGGATGCTGACCCGCCGCCGCGAGGACTCCATGCCGAGCCAGATCGAAGCCTACTTCCGCACCCTCCGCGCGTGCGAGTTCGGGCGGCTGGACGAACAGGGCCACGCGTACCTGGACTACACCGGAACCGCGCTCTACGCGGACTCGCTGGTGCGCGGGCACGCGGCGCTGCTGGGCGGGTCCATCCTGGGCAACCCGCACTCCGACAGCCCATCGTCGCGCGACAGCACCGCGCACGTGGAGGCGGCGCGCGCGGCGGTGCTCCGCCACTTCGACGCGGATCCGGCGGAGTACGCAGTCTGCTTCACCGGCAACGCCAGCGGCGCGCTCCGGCTCGTCGGCGAGGCGTACCCGTTCGCGGCCGGCTCCCGCTTCGTTCTCTCTGCCGACAACCACAACTCCGTCAACGGTATCCGCCGCTTCGCCGAGCGCGCGGGAGCGGACGTCCGCTACGTCCCGCTGGACGGCGAGATGCGGATGGCCGACCCGGAGCCCGTGCTCGCCGGGGCGGACCGGAGCGCGCCCAACCTCTTCGCCTTCCCCGCGCAGTCCAACTTCTCCGGCGTGCGCCACCCGCTCGCCCTCGTCGGCCAGGCGAAGGAGATGGGCTACGACGTGCTGCTCGACGCCGCCGCGTTCGTGCCCACCAGCGCGCTCCGCCTGCGCGACGTACGGCCGGACTTCGTCGCCCTCTCCTTCTACAAGATGTTCGGCTATCCCACCGGCGTCGGCGCGCTGATCGCCCGGCGCGAGGCGCTGGCGCGGCTCCGGCGCCCGTGGTTCGCCGGCGGCACCGTGGAGTTCGTATCCACGCAACACCCGCTGCACATGCTCAAAGATGGCGCGGAGGCGTTCGAGGACGGCACGGTCAACTTCCTCGGCATCGCCGCCGTCCCCGCCGGCCTGCGCCTGCTGGAAGAGGTGGGGATGCAGCGCCTCGGCTACCATCTCGCCGGCCTCACGCGCCTGCTGCTGAACGCGCTGTCGGAGATGCGCCACCCGTGCGGCGCGCCGCTGGTCCGCATCTACGGCCCGCACGACGGCGAGGACCGCGGGGCCACCGTCGCCCTCAACATCCTGAACCGAGACGGCCACGCGGTAGATTACGAGATCGTGGAGACTCGCGCGGCTCAAGCCGGGGTTTCGGTCCGGGGCGGCTGCTTCTGCAACCCCGGCGCGGCCGAGCACGCCTTCGCCTTCCCTGCGAAGAATTCGCTCTGCTGCCTGCGCGTCCTCGCGCGCGACGGCTTCACCACCGGCCGCTTCCGCCGCTGCCTCGCCGGGCCGCCCGTCGGCGCCGTCCGCGTCTCCCTCGGCGTCGCCACCGTGGAATCCGACCTCCGCCGCTTCCTCACCGTCGTCGAATCCTTCCGGGGCGAGGCCGGTCACCGAGCGCGCCGCGAACCCGCGGCCGGGGTCATCGGCACCCCTGGCGCGGCAGCATGAGCGACGGAACTGCCCTGCGCCTGGACCGTTGACTTACAATGGCAGTGGTATTACATATGATACCACAATGCCGATGCCACAGATCGTACTCGACACCAACGTTCTCGTCGCGGGGCTCCGATCCAATCGGGGCGCGTCCTACCGCCTACTGTCGCTGGTGGGAACGGGCCAGTTCGAGATCAACCTGTCCGTGCCAGTGGTGCTCGAATACGAGGACGTGCTGCTGAGGCGCGAGGTGGGCATCCCCGTCTCGCCGCAGGGAATCTCGGACATTCTCGACTACCTGTGCTCGGCGGGCCGGCACCACGCGATCTTCTTTCTGTGGCGTCCGTATCTGAAGGACCCGCAGGACGACATGGTCCTGGAACTTGCAGTGAAGTCCGACAGTAGGGTGATCGTGACGTTCAACAAGAAGGATTTCGCGGGGTGCGAAAGGTTCGGCATTCGGCCGCTCGACCCGCGGGAGTTTCTAAGCAGCATAGGAGCACTGCCATGACGACGCTCAGCCTCCGCCTGCCCGACAGCCTTCACAAGGGGATGAAGGATATCGTGACGCAGGAAGGGATCTCGATCAACCAGTTCATCGCCACGGCTGTGGCCGAGAAGATGTCTGCGCTGATGACCGAAGAATACCTCTCGGAACGCGCGCGCCGCGCCAGCCGCAAGAAGTTCGACGCCGCCCTCGCGCAGGTGCCCGACGCCGAGCCTGCCGAGGCGGACCGCATCTGAAGATGCGATGGGCAGGAGACGAGAAGGCCCGCGACGGGAACCGTTGCGGGCCTTCTTTCGTTACTTGTCCGGCAGATTCCATCACACGGCCGGCTCGCCCAGCTTCCCTGCGGCGCCCCAGCGTTCCGCAAAGGCGGCGAGGCCGGCGGGGTCCGCCTGGGCCTGGGCTTCCAGCGCATGCGTCATCAGCGCATCGGCCGCGAGGAGGGGGAGGGCGTCGTCGCGTTGCGTGGCGCCGCCCCGCAATGAGCGGTAGAGCGCGACGGCCGAGGCCGCGAGCGTGTCGGGAAACGACGCGTCGGCCTCGGGCCACGCATTTCCAGCCTGCGCACCTGTCGGAATCGCTTCTCGAGACAAGAAAGCAACCGGCTGCACACCGCCAGATCTAGCGCCTGGCCCTGCATCTCCCGATCCCGCATCTCCCGAAACGGCGTCGCCCGGCTCCGCTGCGGTAGACGCCAACTCCGAGTCCAAGGACGTGAGAGCGGCGACCATCGCGTCCAGCAGGCGAGGCGGCGCGTCGGGGAGGTGGTCGCGGAGCCAGCGCTCGGCCGGCGTCACGCGGCGGATTCGGCGAGCATGGGGCGCACGATCTCCACCACGCGGGCGAGCGCAGCGGGCACCTGCTCCGGCAGAGAGACGCCGGCCTGCGCCATGTGCGGCTTGCCGCCGCCCTTGCCGCCCGCCAGCGCCGCCACCTCGCGTACCACGCGGTCTGCCCGAACGCCGCGCTGGATCATGTCGTCCGTAGCCACCGCCATCAGCGACGTCCGCCCGCCCACGTCGGCCGCGAGGACGCCGATGCCGCTGCCCAGCGCCTCGCGCAGGCGGTCGCCCACCACCCGCAGCCCGTCGGCGTCCGCCACCTCCACGGCCGAAGCGACCACGCGCGTCCCGTCCACCGCGACGGCGGACGCCAGGAGCTTCGCCACCACGTCGTCGCCTCCCGACACGCGCGCCTTGTCGAGCTGGCGGTGCAGGTCGCGGTGCTCCTCCAGCACCGTCTGGAGCCTCGGGATCAGGTTCTCCTCGCGCGTCTTGAGCAGCGACGCAGCCTCGCGCAGGGTGCGCTCGTCGCGGCGGACGCGCTCGAACGCCTCGGGCCCGGTCACCGCCTCGATGCGGCGCACGCCCGCGGCCACGCCGCTCTCCGAGACGATGCGGAAGAGGCCGATCTGCCCCGTGGTCCGCACGTGCGTGCCGCCGCACAGCTCCATGCTCACGCCGGGGATCTCCACCACGCGCACCACGTCGCCGTACTTCTCCGAGAAGAGCGCCATCGCGCCGCGGCCGATCGCGTCGCGGTAGCCCATCTGCGCCGTGGTCACCTCGCCGTTCTGCCAGATCGCGCGGTTCACGCGGCTCTCCACCTCGCCCACCTCGTCGGCCGTGAGCGGGCCGCTGTGCGAGAAGTCGAAGCGCAGGCGGCCGGGCTCCACGAGCGAGCCCTGCTGGTGCACGTGCTCGCCCAGCACGCCGCGGAGAGCGGCCTGGAGCAGGTGCGTGGCCGTGTGGTTCCGCTCGGTGTCGCGGCGTAGCGGCTCCTCGACCACCGCGCGGACGCGGCCGGGCGTGAAGTCGCCCTCCACCGGGCCGATCACCGCCACGCGCCCCGCCACGCGACGCACCTCGTTGGCCGCCATCGTCCAGCCCTCGCCGTGGATGGCGCCGGTGTCGCTCACCTGGCCGCCGCTCTCGGCGTAGAACGGGTTCTCGCGGAGCTGCACCGCCAGGCGCCCGTCGTCCAGGCGGCGGAAGGCGAGCACGTCCGTCTCCAGCTCCGTCGCGCGGTAGGCGGCGAACTCTTGCTCGGCACCCGCGGCGCCTGGCGCCTCTTCCCAGCCCATCGCCAGCGCATCGGCCCCCACGCCGATGCCGCTGGCCGCGCGGTCCTCGCGCGAGCGCTTGCGCTGCGCCTCCAGCTCCGCGTCGAAGCCGGCCATGTCCACGCCGTAGCCGCGCTCCGCCGCCATCAGCTCCGTCAGGTCCGGCGGGAAGCCGAAGGTGTCGTACAGGCGGAAGACGTCCGCGCCCGCCACCGTGCCGGACCCACCCGCGGGCGCCATCTCGTCGAACCGCCGCATCCCGCCGTCGATGGTGGCCAGGAAGCGCTCCTCCTCCGCCCGCGTGTTGCGTAGGATGTAATCGCGGCGCTGCGCCAGCTCGGGATAGGTCTCACCCATGCGCGCGATGGTCGCATCCACCACCTCCACCAGCGTGGGCTCGCGGCGGCCCAGCAGCCAGGCGTGCCGCACCGCGCGGCGGAGGATGCGGCGCAGCACGTAGCCGCGGCCCTCGTTGCTCGGGAAGACGCCGTCCGCCAGCAGGAACGCCGTCGCGCGCGCGTGGTCGGCCAGCACGTGGTACGACGAGCCCTGCGGCGTGCCGTACTCGTAGGGCACGCCCACGACCTCGACCGCGCGCTCGATGAGCGGGGTGAACAGGTCGGTGTGGTAGTTCGTCGGCACACCCTGGAGCACGGAGGCGAGACGCTCCAGACCCGCGCCCGTGTCGATGGACGGCGCCGGCAGCGGCGTGAGCACACCGTCCGCGTCGCGGTCGTACTGCATGAACACCAGGTTCCACAGCTCCAGGAACTCGCCCGCCTCGCCGTGGACCTCGAAGTCCTCCTTCGCCAGCTCCGTCCCGCGCAGGTCGCCTGGGCGCAGGTCGAAGTGGATCTCCGAGCAGGGGCCGCAGGGGCCGGTGTCGGCCATCTGCCAGAAGTTGTCCTTGTCGCCCAGCCGGAAGATGCGCTCCAGCGGCAGCCCGGCGATCTCCTGCCACAGCTTCTCCGCCTCGTCGTCCGTGTAGTGCACGGTGATCCACAGCCGTTCGGCGGGGATGCCCAGCTCCACCGTCAGCAGCTCCCAGGCGAAGCGGATCGCGTCGCGCTTGAAGTAGTCGCCGAACGAGAAGTTGCCCAGCATCTCGAAGAAGGTGTGGTGCCGCGCCGTGAAGCCCACCTGCTCCAGGTCGTTGTGCTTCCCGCCGGCGCGCACGCTCTTCTGCGACGTGGTGGCGCGGCGGAACGGCACCTCCTCCATGCCCAGGAAGACCTTCTTGAACTGCACCATGCCGGCGTTCACGAACAGCAGCGTGGGGTCGTCGGCGGGCACCAGCGACGACGAGGGGCGTACCTCGTGCCCGTTGCGGGCGAAGTAGTCGAGGAAGCGGGAACGGATCTCGTCGGCGCGCATCGGGTCTGCTCGGGTTTCTTGGGCGAACGGGCTCGGCCGGGACTGGTCGTCCGGAACCGCTCAACATAACGCGCCGCCCCGCGGCTTCTCAAGGCCGGAAGGCGGCGGTTTCCGATGCGGCTCGATGGCGGGGCGGATGCTCCGTCGCATGCGGACCGCTCCGGAGCCCGGCGGTACTGCTGCCGGTCTCCTCCGCCGGGTCGGCGAGCCTCCTCCTCCGGGCGCCGATACTGCCTGGCGCCCTCCGTCTGGGGTCTCCCCGCCCCGGCGCGAGCCTGCCGGAAACTGCCCCGGCAGTCTCCCGCCGCACATCTTCTTCCGGATACGACGAAAACCAACGACAACTGGGCCGGTTCCGGTCGTAGGCGTACGCTTCCTCGACGCTTCACGCGTCCGGCGCTTCACGCACGGAATGCAGCGGAAACGCCTCGACATCTCCGCCCGTGCCGTTCGTCCGCGAAGGCGGACTTTGCGCTGTCGTTGCCGCGGTTTCAACCGCCAGGCACACCACCGCCTCGCGAACTTCACTCCACCCCGCCGGTCCTGTTCGTGCAGCGGTCCGCCGCCGACATCCGTGTTGCACCATCTACCGTACTCCGTGAGGACTTTCCCCAATGGACGCCACCAACCGGCAGCTTCGGGTGCTCGGCATCGCCGGCAGCCTGCGGCGCGAATCGTACAACCGCCGCCTCCTGGCCGCCGCCGCCGAGCTCGCGCCGGAGACGATGCGCATCGACCCGTTCGACCTCTCCGCGATTCCGCTTTACAACGGGGACCTGGACAACGACGAGGCCCGGCCGGAACCCGTGCGCGCCCTCAAGGACGCCATCACTGCTGCGGATGCGGTGCTGTTCGTGACGCCGGAGTACAACCACACGGTGCCGGGCGTGCTGCAGAACGCCATCGACTGGGCGTCGCGGCCGGGCGGGAAGTCGCCGCTGGCGGGCAAGCCGGTGGGGATGATGGGCGCGTCGCCGGGTGCGATCGGGAGCGCGCGGGCGCAGCAGCAGCTCAAGATCGTCCTCTTCTCCACGCTGTCGCACCTCATGCCGCACGCCGGCATCGTCGTCTACATGGCGGGCGAGAAGTTCGACGCGTACGGCAAGCTCACCTTCGAGCCCACGCGGAAGTTCATCACGGCCTACCTCCAGCAGCTCGACGCCTGGACCCGCCGCATGTCCGCCCCGCCCGTGAGCTGACAGCCGAGCCCACAGCTTCGGCGGGTGGCGATGAGGTAAGGCGTGGGACGGCAGCGTGGTGCGTGATTCCCGTAGACGCGCGCCGGCGGATCGGCAGCGCGGGCGGTGCATCGCATCGGCGGAGAAATCCGAGAACGCGAAAGGGCGGGCGCCGATGCAGCGGCGCCCGCCCGATTCACATCTACCGAAATCTCCGCATCCACCGTCCGGACGACATCTACCGTCCAGCGTCCGTCGCCCGGCGTCTAGCCCTCGGCCGCGTCCGCCCTGCCGGAGCCGCGGCGCCAGAGGTAGTAGACGGGGATGCCGAGGAGGACGATGAAGAGCCCCGCGAAGCTGTACGCGGGCTTGGAGAAGAGGAGCAGCACGGCCACCGTCAGCGCGGCCAGCATGTACAGCGCGGGGATCACCGGGTAGCCGAACGCCTTGTACGGCCGCGGCATGTCCGGCCGCTTCCGGCGCAGCGAGAAGAGCGCCATCGTCGTCAGAACGTAGAAGACGAGCGCCGCGAAGATCACGTAGTCCAGGAGCTGTCCGTACGACCCGGTGAGCGTGAGCAGCGCCGTCCACACGCCCTGCACCAGCAGCGCGAAGGTGGGCACGTGCGTCTTCGGCGAGATGCGGCCGGCGGCCTGGAAGAAGAGCCGGTCGCGCGCCATCGCGTAGTAGACGCGGGCCCCCGCCAGGATCAGCCCGTTCAGGCAGCCGAAGGTGGAGACCAGGATCGCGCCCGCCATCAGATACTTGCCCACGGGCCCGAACATGTGCTCCAGCGCCAGCGTGCCCACGCGGTCCTGGTCCGCCGTCTGGATCGCGCTGAGCTTGAGGACGACAAGGTACGCGACGTTCGCCAGCACGTACAGCAGCGTCACCAGCCCGGTGCCCAGCGCCAGCGCCAGCGGCAGGTTGCGCTCCGGCCGCCGCACCTCGGCCGCGGCGAAGGTAACGTTGTTCCACGCGTCGGACGAGAAGAGCGAGCCCACCATCGCCGCGCCGAACGCCAGCATCAACACGCTCCCGGTAGGCGTGCCCTCCCACGGGCGGAAGAAGTTGGAGCGCACCGCGTCGGAGTTGTAGCCGAGCGTGAGGCCCAGCACGATCAGCGCGAGAAGGGCGCCCGTCTTCGCGAAGGTGAACACGTTCTGGATCCACTTCGCCTCGCGCAGCCCGCGCATGTTCACGGCCGTGAGCAGTGCGATTAGCACGATGCCCACCACGCGCTGCCACGACAGCCCCAGCTCGATCACCCCGCCCGGCATGGGCAGCTTGCCCAGCTTGAGGAAGAGATCGGGCGAGACCTGCGGGAAGAAGACGCCCAGGAACTTGGAGAACGCGACCGCCACCGCGGCGATGGTGCCCGTCTGGATGACGAGGAAGAGCGTCCACCCGTACAGGAAGCCGGGAAGCGGCCCCAGCCCCTCGCGCAGGAAGACGTACTGGCCGCCCGCCTTGGGCATCGCGGCCGCCAGCTCGCCGTACGACAGCGCACCGAACAGCGTGATCAGCCCGGTGATGACCCACACGGCCAGCAGCGCGCCGGGCGAGTTCATCTGCCGGGCGATGTCTGCCGAGACGATGAAGATGCCCGAGCCGATCATGGACCCGACCACGAGCATCGTGGCGTCCAGGAGCGAGAGGCCCTGCTTGAACTCTGCTTCGGAGGAGGTGTCGGGGGGCGGCGGCGAGACGGGGCCGGGCATGGCTGCTCCGTTGGGGAGTGGCTAGATGGTGACCGTCACGTCCAGCTTGGCCGCGACCGGCCGGTTGGTGTCCTGCTCGCGCGCGGGGCTGAACTCCCACGCCATGGCGGTGCGCTTCAGCGAGTCGTCGTAGCCGCGGTTGCCCGTGGGCGTGACCACCTCCACCTCGCGCACCTTGCCGCGCTCGTCCACGCTCAGGCGCAGGATCACGTCGCGCGTGCCCAGGTTCCGGGGCCGCTGCGGGGGGATCAGCAGCACCTCCGTCGTCGGCGGGCGGATGCGGCCGGCGCCCGTGCCAGGCCCCGTCCCGCTGCCGATCCCCCCGCCCGTTCCCCCTCCGCTTCCGCCTCCCGATCCGGGGCCGCTGCCGGGACCCTGGCCCGCGCCCTGACCGCTTCCCTGCCCCGGTCCGGCTCCCGCGCCCGGACCTGGCGCCGGATTCGTCGCGGGCGCGGGCTGCGCGGGAGCCGGCGTGGGCTGCGCCTGCGGCTTGGGCTGCTGGACCGGAGGCGTGGGCACGGGCGGCACCACGGGGGGCGGCACCGGTGTCTGCAGCGGGTCCGGCTCGGGAGTGGGCGGGGGTGGGGGCGGAGGGGGAGGAACGTCCACGTAGGTTACGGTCTCGCCACCGCCTCCGCCACCCCCGCCGCCTCCGCCCGGCGCGCCCAGGGCCATGGAGTCGTTCACGCCCACCGGCTGGAAGAGCGTGGCGCCGCCGCGCGTGAGCATCACGAGCAGCGCGATGAGCAGCACGTGCACGCCCACCGACACCGCCGCCGCCCGCGCCGGTTCCTTACGGTCCTGCCGCCTGCCCGTGACCACGTCGAACACGCGCTACGCCTCCTCGCCGGTCTTCGCTGGTGTGCCCATCTCCGCCAAACGCTGCTGAACGTTGATACCACCGCCATTCTGCCGTAGGTCCGCCGGCGGCATACGAGCATCGCTGTTCGCACCGTCCGTTCCGGCGCCGAAGATACTACTCGCCCGAAGATGCGGCCGCGAGCTCATCGCCCACGCCCAACGCCTTATCCTCTCCGTCCTTTCGATCATCTCCCGTCCTTCGACCATCTCCCACCCCCGACAAGCGCAGGGCGCAGCCCAAGCCAAAGGCCGCCGCAGCGATTCCGCAGACGCACGCCAACGGATTCGAGCCTTCCCCCACCTGTGGGGGAGGGCAGGCGAGCCCCGCGAGCCGGGTGAGGGCCTCTTTCCCGCCCGTTGACTCCGCAGTCCGGGACGGGCATCTTCCGCGCTCTCCGAAACGACTTACCCGCTGCCGCGCCCGTGCGCCGGAGCCGATGCCCGATCCCGCCCTGCTCGACCCCGACCTCTGGAGCGCGCTGACCGACCGCGAGCGGCGGGACCTGCTCGCGCGCGAGCTGCTGGCCGCGCTCGACGGGGCGCCCGGGGTGCAGGGCACGCGCATCGAGATCGGCAGCGTGGAGCGGCCGTACGACTACACGGCGGTGGCGGAGACGGACGTGGGCGACCTGCGCACGCCGCTTTGGTCCCACGCGCGCGCCACCATCTTCGTCGATCCGTCCATCCACTCGGCCAACCGGAAGCAGCTCGCGCCCGGCCCCGAGCTGGAGCGCGCAGCCCAGCGCCTCCGCGGCCGGCTGAAGGTGCCGTTCGCGCTGGAGACGCGCGGCCTCACGCTCACGCTCTCGCCCGAGGAGGGCGTGGAGCGCACGTGGACGGCCGAGCAGTCGCGCTTCCGCAAGCGCACCGCCGTCACGCGCGAAGACGTGATCGCCAAGGCCGCGGACGTCGACCTGCGCGACCTGCTTGCACACTTCTACAGCGGCCCGTCGCTCCGCCTGGTGGGCGAAGACGGCACCGCGTTCCTCCTCCCCGCCGCTTCGGAAGAGGAAGGTCGCCTCGTCTCCCTCTGCCCCGCCTGCCATCGGTGGGCAGAAGGATCCGAGGCGACGTGCGGGGAGTGCGGCAGCCAGTTGGACGTGATGCGCGCCGTCCGCCCCGTCCGGCGCTGAGCATCGTCTTCGCATCTACCATCCGGTCGCCGCCGTCCGTGTGGCGACCGGCGGCGGTGCAGCGCGCACCAAACGATTCGCCTGCGCCGAGGCTTCGGCGCCGGGCACCGCACCGCATCTACCGAGCTTTCGAATTGAAGATTTCCGACCTTCCCGCAGGCGGCGCCACGCACCTCGAGTGCACCCGCTGCGGCGCCACGTACGCCAGCGAAGAGATCCACCGCCTGTCGCCCTGCTGCGAGCGGCCGCTGTACCCGCGCTACGACCTGGACGCGATCGGCGCGCGGCTGCGGCGCGAGGACCTGGCCGGGCGCTCGGCGGACCTGTGGCGCTACGCCGAGCTGCTGCCCGTGCGCGACCCCGCCAACGCAGTCCGCCTGGGCGAGGGCTGGACGCCCATGATCGACACGCCGCGCCTGGCGGACGCACTGGGAATCACGCAGTGCTGGATCAAGGACGAGGGCCAGAACCCCACCGCGTCGTTCAAGGCGCGCGGGCTGTGCATGGCCGTGTCGCGTGCGAAGGAGCTAGGGATAAACGAGGTGGCGCTGCCGTCGGCCGGGAACGCGGGGAGCGCGACGGCGGCGTACGCGGCGGCGGCGGGCATGGCGGCGCATATCGTGGTCCCCCGCGACACGCCGTTCGCCATCGTGGAGGAGATGCGTGCGCTAGGAGCGGACGTGGAGCTGTTCGACGGCCTCATCACCGACTGCGGCGCCCGCGTGGCCGAGGGCGTGAAGGCGCACGGCTGGTTCGACCTCTCCACCCTCAAGGAGCCGTACCGGGTGGAGGGCAAGAAGACGATGGGCTACGAGGTCGCCGAGCAGCTGGATTGGACGCTGCCCGACGCCATCGTCTACCCCACCGGCGGCGGGACCGGCCTGGTCGGCATGTGGAAGGCGTTCCACGAGATGGAGCGCATGGGCTGGATCGGGTCCGCCCGCCCGAAGATGATCTCCGTTCAGGCGGCCGGGTGCGCGCCCATCGTCCGCGCGTGGGAGCGGGGAGACGAGCACGCGGAGCCGTGGGCGGGCGCGCACACGTACGCGTCGGGCCTGCGCGTGCCGCGCGCCGTGGGCGACTTCCTCATCCTGGACGCGGTCCGCGCGTCCCGCGGCGCCGCCGTCGCCATCGACGACGACGAGATGCGCCGGTGGACGCCAATCGTGGGCGGCCTCACGGGCATCTTCTGCGCCCCCGAAGGCGCCGCCACCGCCGCCGCCGTGCCGCTCCTCCGCGAGCGCGGCGTCCTCTCCGCCAACGACTCCGTCGTCCTCTTCAACACCGGCAGCGGCCTCAAGTACGTCGGGTAGATCTTCGACGGCGAAAAGGGGAGACGTGGAGCAGCCGTTCCGCGTCTCCCTTCGTTTTGCGCCAACGCCAGCTTGCGGTCCTTCCAGGCACGTGTGCCGTCAGCGAGTGACGGAACCACCGCAGCCTCTCCAGCGTACTCCCCTCCTGTTGCAAGCCTCCCATTACCCGGCAGTTTTCGCGTGCGTAACGATTCGCATGGGAATCTCTTCGCCGCGGAAGCAGCCGACCGACACCATCCCATCACGGAGTCTTCATGTTCAGAAGCAGCCACACGGCCCGCGCGGCACTGCGGGTCGTCGCCACGCTCACCCTCGCCACTCTGGCCGCATGCGCGGACCAGCTCCCCCAAACGCACGGTGGCACCGGCGCGCAACGGTCAGTCACGGATCCGTTCGATCCGAACACGCCACCCGACTCCACCGGCCAGGCAGGATGCTCCTACAGCGGCGTCCCCGCCTTCATCGAGATCAACACCAGCAACCTGACCGACCTGACGGTGACGAAGCCGTCGCCGACGACGGTACGCGCCACCGTGAAGGATGCCGCCTTCTGTCCCGACGTGAACGACGTCTCGAAGGTGCAGTGGAGTGTCGCCTCCTCGCCTACTGACGCCGCGACGTTCAGCGTTCCGGCGGGATCCCCGTCGTCCGTGGTGACCGTGATCGGTGCCAGGCCAGGCTCGGCGGTGCTGCGGGCATCTTCGGGCAACGCGAGTGCCACGTTCGTGGTGAACATCCACGCAGCTCGCATCGTCATCACACCCGCGACCCTCGCCATCGGCGTGGGCCAGGCGCAGACGATCTCGTACCAGGCATTCGATCACACGGGCGCGCAGATGTTCCCGAACTCGTTCGAGAACCGGGCGTGGATCTTCTCCAGCGACAAGACGAGCGTGCTGACTGTAGATGGGAGCGGTATTCTGCACGGGTTGGCCAACGGCATCGCGCACGTAACTGCCACAATGGCTGCGGGTTCCGCGACCGCGACCGTCACCGTTGGTGATCCGAACGGCGTGGAATCCGTCACGATCTCGCCCGTCAACCCCACGATGCCGGCCGAAAGCACCCTGCAGCTGTCGGCCGTGGTGAGAAAGGTTGGGGGAGCGGTGATTACCGGCCGGCCGATCACGTGGACCAGCAGTGAGCCGAACCTCGTCTTCGTCGATTCGAACGGGCTGTTGACCTCCAATGCGCGCTATCCCGGTTTCCTGTCGACTGCGGTGATCCGCGCCACGGTCGACGGTGTAGTCGGGAGCACGACGGTAACGGTGCAAATTGGCGGCGGATGCAATGACTGCGGCGTCTGACACCCGCGGCGCCGTAGCGCGCCTACCTGGCAGATAAGCCAAGGGTCCGGCATCTCGCGAGATGCCGGACCCTTGGCTCATACGGACTGCACCGTGCGCGGTGCTACTTGGTGCGCACGATCGAGATGAGGAGCATCTGCGGGGTGGGCGTCACCTGCCGGCGAGCCATCGCGGCCCCGCGGCCCGACATGCGCGACGCGGCAGCGTGCTCGCGCTGGCGAAGGCGTGCCTCGAACCCTCCGTCGCGGCTGTCGTCGGTCGCGCCGGCCGACAGGATGCGGCTGAACAGCGCGCCCGAGGTGCGGGATGCAACGTCTGGCGTGGGGGGCCCGACCGGCGGGACCACACCGGTGGCCGAGACGGTCACGGGAAGCAGCCCTTCGGGAGAGGCGTAGCCACTCGCGGCCGCGAAAAACGGGATGTACGTGAACTCGGCGCCGGTCGGCCCGCCGTCCAGACAGAGCGTGGCCGCGTCGGCCAGGCTTCCGTTGAACACCTCACCCACCGCAAGCGTGCGCGACGGCCCCGCCGCCAGGCACGCTGTACCGGAGGACGCCACGGCCGAGCTGGTGGTGCGGACCTCTGCACGCCCACCCGGCGCAACGCCGAACCGCAGGTAGGCGCCGCTGGCGAAGTGCAGGTTGACCGCCATCGGAACGCCGTTGGCGAGGAGCCGCGTGCGCAGCGGGAAAGCACCCGAGCGCAGGGCCGGCATCAGCGATCGGAAGTTCCAGCTGGGCTGCAGGTACTGCGAAGCGGCGGCCACGGCATCGTCGGTGTACACCGAAACCGACAAGTCGTGGGCGTAGGTGAGAGGGTCCGTCCCCAGGGCTCCCTGCAGGTTCTCGAGGCCCACGTGCTTGGAGTTGACGAGCGAGAACCAGAAGTCACGCTCGGTGCCACCCTTGCGGTCCGCCGCGTACCGCAGGAAGTCCCAGGTCGCCCCGCGCGTCTCGAGCAGGTCGTTGTCCGCGAAAGGCGACGTGCTCTCGGGGTTCTGATAGTAGCGGATCGCCCGGTCCACGTTGGCGCTCTGGAGCTCGTTGAAGGCGTCCACGCGGACCTGCGACTGGGTGACCGCCGCCGTGTTGAGGTTCTGCCGCGGGCTCAGCCCGGAAGCGGCGTAGAAGTTCAGCTCCTCGGCGACGTGCGCGAGACCCTCGTCCAGCCACACGACCTCCAGGCTGTCGGCGTTGTTTACGTACACCCGGCGCGACGAGTTGATGAGGTGCTGGAACTCGTGCGCCACGGTGCCCACGGTGGTCTCGCGCACGTACTGGTGGCTGCGGGCGTTGCCGTTGATCGTGCCGTTGGGGTCCGGCGCCAGCAGGTAGAACATCTCCGCCTCGTTGCTTCCGGGGCAGTTCTGGTCGGCCGTCTGCGCCTTCCGGGGGAAGAGGTCGCGCGAGTAGAAGAAGCCGCCCACGATGTAGTCCACGTTCGCGGGCGTGAGCTGGTTCACCCCGCTCGTGTAGAAGATCAGCACCTTGCCGTTCTTGTCCAGGTCCGACGGCGTGCCGAAGTTGTTCGTGTCGGTGGGCCAGATCTGGCTGTCGAAGATGTCGCCGATCTCCTGGTACTCCGCGGCGCTGAAGCCGCCGGGGGGGTTCTGTGTGTCCTCCAGGAAGAACGCGTGCTGCGACTGCGCCACCACCTTGCCCGTGCGCAGGACCGGGTTGGAGCAGTAGTCGTCGGCGTTCACGTTCAGCTGCACCGTGGAGCCGATCTTCAGGTTCGTCGTCTTGGAGCCGACGCCCGTGGGGCTTTTGTCGCAGGCGGCCAGCCCCAGCAGCAGGAGCCCGGCGGTGAGGGAGCGCTTCATCTTGGCGTTCGTCCTGGAAGAAGGCGGAGACGGGATGCCCTGGCCACGCGCCCACGCGCGGGCGGCTGCCCGAAGTGTACGGGCGCCCCCTCCCGAAAGGAAGAGAGGCGGGAGCGGCTTCGTTCGAAAACGGACCGCGGGCGCGGCGCAGGGCCGCGCGGGAGTGCGTTCGGAAGGTGCGCGAGGCGCCCGCCGGAGCGGGCTGCCGGGTGTGGTCCGGCGCGGGCGCGCGTGCTACATTGGGCGCGCCTCCGGCCGGGAGGCCACCACCGCCCCTAACCCAGCCCGGTGCACGCCATGCCCAACCCCGCGCGCCACTTCCTCGCCATCCCCGACTTCAGCCGCGAAGAGCTGCTGGCCACGCTGGACCTGGCCGCTCGCATGAAGAGCGGGGAGTATGCCGGCAAGCCGCTGGCGGGCAAGACGCTTGCCATGATCTTCACCAAGAGCAGCACCCGCACGCGCGTCTCCTTCGAGGTGGGAACGTATCAGCTGGGCGGCCACGCGCTCTTCCTCTCCTCGCGCGACATCCAGCTGGGGCGCGGCGAGCCCATCCGCGACACCGCCCGCGTGCTCTCGCGCTACGTGGACGGGATCATGATCCGCACGTTCGACCACGCGGACGTGGAGGGGCTGGCGGAGTTCGGCAGCGTGCCCGTGATCAACGGCCTCACCGACTTGCTGCACCCCTGCCAGATCATGGCCGACCTGCTCACCATCCGCGAGAGCTTCGGCGCCGACCTGAGCGGCGTGAAGGTGGCGTGGGTGGGCGACGGGAACAACATGGCGAACTCGTGGCTCAACGCCGCATATCGCCTGGGCTTCGAGCTTCGCCTGGCTTATCCCAAGGGCTACGAGCCCGACGCCGCCATCCTGGAGCGCGCCCGTGGCGCCGCCAACATCGTCACGACGGACGATCCACGCGTGGCCGTCGAAGGAGCGGACGTCGTGAACACCGACGTGTGGGCCAGCATGGGGCAGGAGGAAGAGGCCGCCGAGCGCGCCCGCGCCTTCACCGGCTACTGCGTGAGCGAGGAGCTGATGGGTCTCGCCACCGACCGCTCCATCTTCCTCCACTGCCTGCCCGCGCACCGCGGCGAGGAAGTGACCGACGCCGTGATCGAGGGCCCGCGCTCGCGCGTGTTCGACGAGGCCGAGAACCGCCTGCACGTGCAGAAGGCGATCATGGCCCGCGTCATGGCCGGCGTCGAGTAGTCCGTCCGTCGATCGGACGAGCTTCACGGTTCGGAGCGGTGCCGAGGCGTCGGTGCCGCTCTGGAGCCCGGCGGCGATACTGCCTGCCGCCGGTCTCCTCCGCGGGGCCGGGGAGCCTCCTCCACCGGCGGGCCGATACAGCCTGGCCCGCCTCCGTCCGGGGTCT
>DASRQW010000123.1 GCA_035696245.1 Longimicrobiaceae bacterium
CTCGACGGTTCTTGGCCCACGACATTCACGCCCTCCTCGGTCTGCTGGAATGAAACAGCCCTGCGCTTGCGGGGGAGGGCAGGCGAGTTTTACGAGCCGGGTGAGGGCCAGCCTACGACCGCGCCAGCCCCCCGGCACTTGGGCGACCCCTAGCCGCAGATGCCCCTCACGCGAACTCCACCACCGTAACCCCGGTCCCCCCCTCGAACAGCTCGCCAGGCCGGATCACCGTCACCCGCCGGTCGTGCTTCAGCAGCTCCTGCACGCGCTCGCGAAGCACGCCCAGCCCCTTGCCGTGGATGATGCGGAAGCTGGGGAGGTTGCTGAGGATGGCGTCGTCCAGCGCGCGCCCCAGCTTGCTCTCGATCTCGTCCACGCGCATCCCGCGCAGGTCCACCTCGGGGTGCGCATCCACGTCGTGCACGAAGTAGCCGCCGGCGGGCGCGGACGCACGCTGCTTCACCTCCGCCGCCTGGTCGCCCGCGGGCAGCGGGACCAGGTCCTCGCGCGGAAGGAGGACGCGCATCGACCCGGCCTCGACCATCGCCTTGCCGTCGCGCATCTCCAGCACGGTGCCGTTGCGGCCCAGCGACTGGATCTTCACCCGCACGCCCACGTCCAGCGGCACCTCGTTCCGCCGCTGCGGCGCGGAGCCGTTGCGGTTCCGGCCGCGCTCGGCGGGCGTCTTCTCCTTCTGGCGGAGCGCGGCTTCCTCCACGCGGCGGCGGGCGGCGCGGGCGGCCTCGTCGAGCTGCGCGGCGTCGGCCACGCCGCGGACCTCGCGGATGGCGGCCTCCACCTCCTCGCGCGACTTGAGCAGCAGGTCGCGCGCCTGCTGGCGGGCCCGGCGCTCCGCGTCCTTCTCCCGGTGGCGCAGGTCCGCCTCGCCCTGCTCCAGCCGCTCGCGCAGCGCCACCGTCTCGGCCAGCTGCCGCTCCAGGGCCGCCGTCTCGTCCGTCAGCCGCTGCTCCTTCGCCTCCAGGTCCAGCAGCAGCCGGGCCACGTCGCGCTCGCCCTGCGGCAGCGCCGCCTCCGCCGTCTCCAGCACGTTCGCGGGCAGGCCCAGCCGCTTCGCGATCGCCAGGCCGTACGAGCGGCCGGGGAGGCCTTTCACCAGGCGGTAGCTGGGCTGCAGCCGCTCCGCGTCGAACTGGAGCGAAGCGTTCACGATCCCGCGCTCCTCCGTCGCCAGCAGCTTGAGCTGCCCCAGGTGCGTGGTCGCCACGGTGAAGCACGAGCGCCGCGTAAACTCCAGCAGCACCGCGCGGGCGAGCGCGCCGCCCTCCACCGGGTCCGTCCCGCTGCCGATCTCGTCGGTGAGCACCAGCGACTCCCAGTCCGCACCGGCCAGCGCCTCGCCCAGGTTCTTGAGGTGCGCCGAGAAGGTGGAGAGCGACGCCTCAATGCTCTGCTCGTCGCCGATGTCCGCAAAGACCTCGCGGAACACGGGAAGCTTGCTCCCCACGCTCACCGGCGGGACGATGCCGCTCTGGGCGAGCAGGGAGATGAGGCCCATCGCCTTGAGCAGCACCGTCTTGCCGCCGGTGTTGGGGCCGGAGATGAGCAGCGTGCGCTCCCCCGCGTCCATCCGCAGGTCGAACGGCACCACCGTGCCCGACCGCGCCTGGAGGATGGGATGGAAGCCGCGCACCACCTGGTATTCCTCCGTCCCTGCGGGCAGCAGCTCCGGCCGGTGCCCGTCCGCGCGGATGGCGTAGCGGGCCCGGGCGTAGAGCGAGTCGAGAGCCACCAGCGCTTCGAGAGATGCCACGAGGTCCGGCTGCATGGGCCGCAGCCGCGCCGTGAGCTCGCGGAGGATGCGCAGCACCTCGCGGCTCTCGCGCGCCTCCAGCTCACGTAGGCGGTTCATCATCTCGATGGCGACCGGCGGCTCCACGAACAGGGTGGCGCCCGTGCCGGACTCGTCGTGCACGATGCCGCCCACCTCGCCCCGGCCCTCGCGGCGCACGGGGATCACGTAGCGGCCGTCGCGCACCGTCACGCTCGCGTCCGGCACCTGGAAGTGCTGCGGTAGCGTCGCCACGTAGCTGGCGAGGCGCTCCACCAGCCGTCCGCGCGTGCTCTTGATCTCGCGTCGCACGCGGTACAGCTCCGGCGAGGCTTCGTCGCGCACCGTGCCCGTCTCGTCGAGCGTGCGGTCGATCTCCGCCTCCTCCTTCTCCTGGCTCACCATGCCCTGCGTGAGCATCGCCAGGAACGGGTACGTGCCCGCCGCCGGCTGCACCGCGCGCCGCGTGGTCCGCGCCGACGTGAGCAGCGTCCCGATGCCGCGCAGGGTCGGCCCCTCCAGCACCGAGCCCTCGATGCGCAGCTTCGCCAGCGCCGTGCGCACGTCGGGCACGGCGGGGATGGCCCAGCCCTCGTCCCGGCCCAGGAAGCCGCGCATCTCGTCCACGCGCGCAAGCTCCGGCCCGATCCAGCCCAGGTCGGCGGACGGCGTGAGCGCGCGCACCGCGTCGGCCCCCAGCGGCGAAGACGCGTAGCGGGCGACGATGTCCAGCGCCTCGCGGTACTCCAGGACGTTCAGTGCGTGGGGATTCATCCGGCTCGTTCGTTGGTGCTTCCCATCCGTGTCGATGCGTCGGCTGCGGAATCTAGCGTCCCCGCGCCGCCGCGGCACCGCTGCATACCCGGTTCCATCCCCCGTGTTCTGCGACCCGTTGCGGCAGATGGAGTTACGTCCACGGCCGCGGTGAGCGGGCAGGAATCGGGAGATGCGCATCCCCAGCCACGCCCTAGAAGTCTGTTGAAAAACGCTGCGCCTCAGGGTGTGAAGCGGTAGATTGAGGGAGCGAATCTACTGGTGAACTCCTCTTCTGCGTAGAGCGATGCTCGGGCGAAACGACACTCCGCTG
>DASRQW010000124.1 GCA_035696245.1 Longimicrobiaceae bacterium
TTGGTTTCCAGCCGCAGCAGGTAGCGCTGCTGGAGCCACGTGAGCCCGGCGGCGGCCAGCGCGGTCACCCCCATCAGCGCGAGGAGCGGCTTGACCCAGGCGGACAGCTCGCCCACCAGCACGTCGTCCACGAACACGCGCGAGAAGACCGGGACCACCAGGCCGGGGACCACGAGGGCGAGGCCGGCGAGCACCACGAAGAGCAGCGCCAGCCGCGAGCCGCGCAGGCGGCTGGAGAGCGCGGCGGCCAGGCTGGGCGCCGCGCCGCCGCGCACGAAGGTGTCGCCGCGCTCGAAGACGAGGGCGACGCCGGTGAACGCCTCGTCGAACTCGGCTTCGGTGACGGTGCGCGGGCCGGTGCCGGGATCGTTCAGGTAGGCGAGGCCCTTCCCGAAGCCCTCCAGCACCACGAAGTGGTTGAAGTTCCAGTGGACGATCATGGGAGCCGGCAGCTCCTTGAGCTGCTGCGGCTCCTTCTTGTAGCCCTTGGCGACCAGGCCGTAGCTGCGCGCCGCCTTGACGATGTTGCTCGCCTTGCTGCCGTCGCGCGAGATGCCGCAGGCCAGGCGCAGCTCCTCCAGCGGCACCACGCGGCCGTGGTGCGCCAGGATCATCGCCAGCGATGCCGCGCCGCACTCCACCGCCTCCATCTGGAGGATCGTGGGGGCGCGCTTCCGCCCCTGGCCCGCCGTGCCCACGCGGGGGAGCACGCGCAGGAAAGGCAGCCGCAACCGCCGCCGCGTCGAAGGCGGCGGGCTCGCCGGCGGAGGGGGCGATGCCGGGGGCGGCGTGGACGGTGTCGGCGGAGTGGACGGTGCCGCGGCCGCGCTCACGCGTTCCTCCCGCTCACGCCGCATCCGGCCAGGGCCGAGTTCGTTCGACGGATCGTCCCGACTCGATACATGCTCTCCGCGGAAGGCATGGGCGTGGTCTTCCGGCTGTCGATGCCCTCGCGCCGGCGCTCGAACGGCGGCGCCGGACGCACCGCATCTCCCGTTCGCATCGTCACACGCCCGCCGAGCTGCGGAGGATGGGCAGCACCATCTCGATGGGGCGGCGTTCCACCAGGGTGATGAACGCCTTGCACAGCGTGCCGCTCTGGATCTCCGTTGGCGGGCCGCCGGGGGAAGACCAGCGGTAACGGCTGTGCGTGTCGGGGTCGGGGATGAGGTCGGCGTGCACCTCGTACGGGGCGCCGCCGCCGGCCAGCGCGGTCACCAGCGCGTCGTTCTTGAGGATGCGCGACATGCCCTGCGCCGTGGCGGGGAAGTCGGAGACGTACGTCACGGTGCCCAGGACGTAGCCGTACTCCTCCTGCCGCACGGTGGACGGGGAGATCTGGATGCGCATCCCCGGCCGGATCTTCTTGCCCTGCGTGGAGGGGACGTAGATGACGGCCTCCAGGCTCTTCACCGTCTTCCCCGCGAGGTCCATCCGCAGCACCGGCTCGCCGCGGTTGATGACGTGGCCCTGCTCGGTCATCACCTCCAGCACGCGGCCGGTGTAGGGCGAGACGACCTCGGAAGAGCGGCGAAGCTCCTCCTCCTGCCGCCGCAGCCCCATCTCCGCCTCGTTGATCTTGAGCTGGCTCGCCAGCACCTCCTGCTGCTTCTTCTCGCGCAGAGTGGTCTGGTCCACCAGGTTCTGCTGCAGCTGGTTGCGGTTGGCGCGCACGTCCTTGTCGGCGGCGTCGTACTGTTGTTTGGTGGTGAGCAGCGTCTGCCGGGTGATGAGGCCCTGCGTGACCAGCCGGTCCTGGTTGGCGATCTTCTCGCGCAGCCAGCCCAGGTCCTCCTCGCCGGCGTGGATGGCCTGGGTGAGGTTCACGCGCTGCTGGGCCAGGTACTGCGACTGCATCTGCACCTCGCGGCTGCCGAACTCCACCAGCTGCCGGTGCTGCACGCGCAGGTCCTCCAGGCTGGCGCGCGCGCCGGAGACGGCGGCCATCAGGTCCGGCTGGGCGATGCGGGCCACCACCTGCCCCTCGTTCACCACCTCGCCCACCCGCACCGCCACGTCGGCCACGCGCCCGCTGCCCAACGGCACCACCTCGAACACGCCGCCGGACTTCACCAGGATGCCGTCGCCGCCCACCTTCTCGGGCACGCTGCCCACCACGCCCCACACCACGCCGGTGACGATGAGCAGAGACAGCGCGGCCAGCGCCACCCAGCCGCGCGGCGTGGTGACCTGTACGAGCTGATCCAGCTGCTCGGGCGAGGAGAGGCGGTCCAGCGAGACCTTGCGGAAGACGGTGCTCTGCATCTGGGGTCCTGCGGATGTGGAAGGGAGGAGCGCGCCCGGCGGGCGGCGGCTCTTACTGGTGCGCGGCCGCCGCGGCCGTGGGCACCGTGGTCAGCGCGGCCAGCCCGGCCGTGGGCTCGGCGCCGGCGAAGTCCACCAGCGTGCCGGTTTCGAAGCGAAGCTGGGCGACGGCCTGGGCGTAGCGGAAGCGGGCGTTGATCTGCTGCACGAGCGCGTTGGTGAGCCCGTCCTCGGCCTGGAGCACGTCGAAGAGGGTGGACATCCCCAGGCCGAACTTCTGCTTCTCGCTCTCCAGCGCGGTGCGGTACAGGCCGGCCGCCTGGTCTGACATCTCCAGCTCCGCGCGGCTGTGCGCCAGCGCCTGCGTGGCGACGACCACGGCGGAGCTGACCTGGCGGCGCAGCTCGGCCGCGTTCACCTCGCGCTGCTCGTACGCGGCGCGGGTCTGCTGCGCCACGCCGCGCGCGGCGCCGTCCAGCGCGCCGGGCGCGTAGCCGACCTGCACGGCGGCGGTCCACCCGGCGAGGTTGCCGTAGAACGGGGTGAAGAGGCGGCCCACGGCGTCGCCGCGCTGCGCGCCCGTGTAGCCCACGTCCACCGAGAGATCGAACCGCGAGTGCAGCGCGTCGCGGGCGCCCGCGAGCTGCTGCTGCGCGGCCGTGCGCTGCTCCGCCGCCGCGGCCAGGTCACCGCGGTTCGCCAGAGCGGCGACCACCAGCGGCACGGGGTCGATGCGCATCTCCGTCCCACGTGCCGACGGGAAGTCGGTCGCGGGGGGCGGCAGGGCGACGATGCGGTCCAGCGGCAGGCCCAGCGCGATGCCCAGGCGGTGCTGCGCCTCCACCAGCGACTGCTCGCCCTCGATACGCGTGGCGGACTTGTAGGCGAGGTTGGCCTGAAGCTGGTTGAGGTCCGCCGGCGGGCGCTCCTCGGCATTGACGAGGATGCGCGTCTCCTCCACCAGGCGGCGGGCGCGCTGCTCGGACTCGGTGAGGACCGCGAGCTGGCGGGTGGCGGCCACGTAGTTCCAGTACGCCTCCACCGCGTCGAGCGCCACCTGCGCCGTGGTGTGCTGAAGCCCGTGTACGCTGGCGCGATACGAGCTTTGCGCTGCGCGCTCGTCGGCTCCGGCGATGCGTCCGCGACCTCGCATGAGGGGGACGAGGAAGTTGACGCCCGCGGTGGCGCTGTTCGCGGCGCCCGCGCCGTACTTCGACCCGTCCAGGCGCTCGGCGCTGATCTCGGGCGTGACGGCCACGCCCCAGCGCGTGCGCTGCTGCACCTTAGCGCTGTATACCGTGGTGCGGGTGAGGATGTTGGCCGCGGCCGCGCTGTCGCCGGCCACGTCCATGGCGCGCGTGCTGCCCAGCGACGTGGCGAGCTGCGGGTGGAAGGCGCTGGAGGCCACCAGCACGCCGCCTTCGCTGGCGCTCACGTCGCGGCGCGCCAGCTCCACGTTGGGGCTGGAGCCCAGGGCGATGCGCACGGCGTCCAGCAGCGACAGCGAGTCGGCGCGGGGGGCTTGGGCGCGGAGCGGGCCGGCGCAGAGCGTGAGCCCCGCGGCGGCGAGGACGATGGGGATGCGGCAGGGCCGCG
>DASRQW010000125.1 GCA_035696245.1 Longimicrobiaceae bacterium
CTCCGAACGCATCTACACCGGCGCGCTGCACGTGGGGCGCCCGCTGCTCCCGCTCCTCGCACGGGGAGATGGGAAGCTCGCGCGCGGGGTGCGCGGGCGCGCGGGGGTGCTGGAGCGCATGGAGGCGTGGGCACGCGAGCACCGCGATCCCGCCCGCCCGCTCGCGTGGTTCCACGCGCCCAGCGTGGGCGAGGGGTTGCAGGCCCGCGCCGTCGTGGAGGTCTTCCGCGCCCGACGGCCGGACGCGCAGGTCGTCTACACCTTCTTCTCTCCCTCGGCGGCGAGGTTCGCGGCGACGGTCCCCGCGGACTTCGCGGACTACCTGCCGATGGATTTCCCAGCGGACGTGGACCGCGCGCTGGATCTGCTGCGGCCAAGCCTGATCGCGTTCTCGAAGACCGACGTGTGGCCGAACCTGGCCGAGCGTGCGGCGCGCCGCGGCGTCCTCCTGGCGCTGCTGAGCGCGACGCTGCCCGCGGGCTCGAGCCGGCTGAGCGGTCCCGCGCGCTTCTTCCTGGCGCCCGCATACCGGCGGCTGGACCGCGTGGCGGCTATCTCCCCGGCGGATGCGGATCGGTTCGCGGCGCTGGGCGTGCCGGAGGAGCGCAGGTCGGTGATGGGAGATGCGCGGTTCGACCAGGTCTGGCACGGTGCGGCGGTGGCGGATCGCTCCGCGCCGTCCGTCGCACCGTTGCTCCAGCCGGGGCCGCCGGTGCTCGTCGCGGGCTCCACCTGGCCGGCGGATGAGGAGCGGCTGCTCCCCGCGGTCGCGACCTGCCGGGATGGCCTCAACCCCGTTCGCCTCGTCCTCGTGCCGCACGAGCCGACGGAGGCGCATCTTCGCGCATCGGAAGCGGCGCTGGACGGGCTCGGCCTGCACCACGTGCGCCTCTCGGCCGCGCTGGCGCGCGAGGTGGCGATGCGCGACGTGCTGCTGGTGGACCGCGTGGGCATCCTGGGCGAGCTGTATGCGGCGGCGGACGTGGCGTACGTGGGCGGTGGATTCGGGACGGCGGGGATTCACTCCGTGCTGGAGCCCGCGGCGTTCGGCGCGCCCGTGCTCTTCGGCCCGCGCCACGCCAACGCCCGCGAAGCCGCCGAGCTGGTCGCGGCCGGCGGCGCCTTCGCGGAACCGGACGAGGCGGCGCTGGCCGCGCGCATCCACCTCCTCGCCACCGACCGCGTCCTCCGCGGCACGTCCGGCGCCTCCGCCCGCGCGTACGTCGCCGCCGGCCTCGGCGCCGCCGACCGCGGGGCGGAAATCGTGGCGGAGCTGCTGGCCTGACCCGTAGCGCATCCCCGACGCGCCGACTCTCCCGTCGATCAGTCGAAACGAATCCAACGCGAGATGGGGGATGCGGCCACCGCGGCGCATCCCCCATCGACCATCCCGCCCTTGCCGTTCGCGCGATCAGCGGCCGGGCGGCGGAGTCGCGGGGGCGTAGGCCGCCAGCCATTCCTCCATCGCCTCGAGCATCCCGGGCGCCAGGCGGAACCAGTGCCACGCGCCGGCATCGTCGTACCCCGGCTTCACCTCGATGCGGTGGTCGGCGTGCGGGAAGATGCGCATCCTCACCTGCGAATTCCCGCCGTCCGCCACCGCCTGCCGCAGCCGCTCGGCGTTCATGCCCGGCGGCACGCGCACGTCGTCCGCGCCGAAGAGCGCCAGCACGGGCACCTTCAGCGCACGAAGGCCGGGGATCGCGTCGAAGTCCGCGTGGCGCGCCCACCATCCCATCTGCGCCGCCGAGTCCGGCATCGGGACGAATTCCGCCCAGCCGCGCGCCCGGTTCGCCCGCACGGACGCCCGAAGCTCGCTCCACCCGCGGCCGGAATGCGTTGCGTAGAAGAACAGCCCCAGGTGCGCCAGCGCGTCCGCGATGCCGTCTGACGATGCGCCGGCCGCGCGCATCCGCGCCTCCACGCTCTGCGCCTCCACCACTCCGGGGCTCGCCGCGGGCGGTGAGCGCAGCACCACGAACGACAGCCCGTGCACCCGCGGCGCCGCCAGCGGGATCACCCACCCCGCCTGGCTGCCGCCGGAGAGGCCGATGCGCGTGCCGTCCACCTCCGGCCGCTCGCGCAGGAAGTCCGCCGCCGCGACCACGTCGTCCGCGAGGCCGGCGAAGGCGCTGTCCGCCTGCCAGTCGCCCGTGCTGCTGCCGGTGCCGCGCTTATCGTACGCCAGCGCCGCGTAGCCGTGCCGCGCGAACCAGTCCGCCCACGAGCGGTACGCCCAGTTCCCGCGCCCGTCTCCGCAGCACGCGGGCACCAGCACCACGGCGGGGTGCGGCCCCGGACCGTCCGGCAACGTGAGCGTCCCCGCGATCCGCACGCCGCCCGCCGATGCGAACGTCACCTCGGTCTCGCGGTACGGCGGCGGGGTGCCCGGCACGAGCACCATCCGCATCATCTGCGGTCCGCCGCGCGTCTGGTAGACCGTGTCGCAGGCAAGCGTGTCGCCGTGCGCGGCCAGGCGGAAGGTGCCCAGCTCGAACGGCATGCGGACCGCCAGCGGCTCCGCGCCGGGCACCACCTCCAGCGGCTCGCCCGCCATCCCCATCGTCGGCAGATCGAGCCGCGCCGTCCGCTTCCCCGCGCTGTCGAGCACCGTCACGCGCACCGGCAGGTCGTCGCCGCGGAATGTGACGCGCCCGGCGTAGTATCGCGGCCCCGCCTGCGCCGCGGCAGAGCTCGCGCACGCCGCCGAAAGGACGAGCGCGCCCAGGGCCCGGCGCTGCCGGGTCGTGACGATATTCATCGGATCTCTCGGTTTCGATTTGCAGGGCGTCTCCCCGCGATCGAGAGAGACGGACTGGATTGGTGGATGATGCGCGGCGGATGTGGGAGAAGCCCCGCCGCGCCTACCTCACGGGCCGACCGGCCTCAGCCGCACGGTCGATCCGCCCACGGTGATCGACATCTCGCCCGTCTTCTCGTTCACCGACACGTCCGACGGGGCGGCGCCGCTCAGCTCCACGCGCACGTTGCCCACCTGCCCCGCATAGCGCACCGCGGGCGCCGCCGCGGGAGACGGCCTTCGCCCAGCCGTGAACGCGACGTCGAACGTCCGGGCGCCGCGGCGGACGCGGAGCACCACGCGCTCGCCCGGCTGCACGGCCCCGAGCGCGCGCCCGCCCTCGCGGCTCGCGATGGGCCGCCCCTGCACGTGGGTGAGCACGTCGCCCGCGCGCAGGCCCGCGAGCGCCGCCGGGCTGCCGGGCTGCACCGCGTACAGCGAAGGCTCGCCGTCGGATTCCCAGTACGGCGCCGCATCTCCCCGCTCGCGCGCCCACCCGCAGCCGGAGCACGCCAGCCCGAAGCCCATCCAACCGTCCGGCTGCAAGCCCGGCACGACGGGCACCGGCACCGGCCGCCCGGAAGCCCGCGAGGGCGCCGCCACCGGCGCGGGCGTCATGCCTCCCGCCGTCCGCGCCCGTCCACCCGGCGCCGCGGGCGTGCCGCCGCCGACCACCGCTCCGCCGACGACGACGCGCGGCGCGTACGAACCGATGGCGCGGGCATCCGCCGGGCAGATGGAGGCCGCGCGCAGCGTCACGTCCATCCGCCGCCCGCCGCGCTCGACCGTGAGCCGCACGGCCTCGCCCGGCCGCAGCTCCCACAGCCGCCGTGCGCCCGCGGCCGACGTCACAGCGAGCCCGTCCACCGTGACCAGCACGTCGCCGGAGCGAAGGATGCCCGCGGCAGGCCCACCGGCCTCCACCTCGTCCACCACGATGCCGGAGCGGAAGCGCCACGGCCGGTTGACGGAAGGCGCCGCGTTCACCGTGCAGTCGCACGCGATGCGCACCCCCAGGTGCCCGCGCGCCGCGCTCGCCGCGCATCCCTGCCGCACCTCCGCCGCCGCGGGTGCGGACGACGCGGCCAGCGGCAGCACGGCCGCGAAGCAGAGGACCAGCCGGGCAAGGCCGAGCATGCGCATCTCGCGACTCCCGTTCAGAACCACGTGACCGGATAGAGCACCGGGGTCTCCGGCGCTGCCACGACCACCTGCCGGTCGTGCGGCGGCCCCGCATCTCCCCGCCTCGCCACGCCGTAGCCGACGCCGGCACCCGCCAGGAACGCCACGAGCGACGCCGCCAGCGCGGGCGCCAGCCACGGCCGTATCCGCCGCGTCCAGGGCGCGAGGGGGACCACGCCCGGCTCGGGCTTCGCCAGCCCGTCTTCTATCCCCGCCCATATCGCCCCTGCCGGCATGGGCGGCGGGGCGCGGTAGCCGGCGAGGGCGCGGCGGGTCTCGTCGCGCTCGGAACGTTCGTCGTGCGTCATCGGGCATCCTCCGGGGCCAGGTCGGCCAGCGACTCGCGCAGCAGGGCACGGGCACGCGACAGCCGCGCGCGCGACGAGCCGGGAGCGATGCCCAGCACCTGCGCGATCTCCTCGTGCGTGTACTCCTCCAGGTCGTGCATCAGCAGAACGGTGCGCAGCTTCTCGCCCAGCGCGTTGACCGCCGTGGCCACGCGGCGCTGCACGAACGGCTCGGGCGTGCGCGGCTCCGTGCGGGCGTGCGGGTCGCCGAAGCGCGCCAGGCTCTCGCCGCGGCGCCGGTGCGTGCGCCGCTGGTCGCGCAGCAGGTTCACGGCGATGCGTCCCAGCCATCCGCCCAGCGTTCCCCGCCCCGTGAACCCGCCGATCTTGCGGAAGGCGGCCAGGAAGGTCTCCTGCGTGACGTCCTGCGCCAGGTCGTAGTCGCCGCACAGCCGGTACGCCAGCCGCCACACGCGCGGCCCCTCGCTCTCGAAGAGCGCACCGCGCGCGTCGGGATCGCCGCCCCGGAGGCGGGCCACCAGCGGTTCGGCAGCGTGCAAGGTCGGCCCTCTCGGCCCGGGGTGAACTCGTTCTCGCCATCCAGACGGCACGAACGCCCGCCAGCGTTGCACGGGAGATGCACGGCCGCCAGGTCGCGGCGACCACTCGCTCGCACCACATCAACGGTCGGCGGGCGGAATGCGGTCGTAGATGGTCGATCCGCCGCGATGCTTCCGGAGCGCTCCTCTTTCCGCAACCAGCCCCGAACGTCGCATTCGCGCTGCCGTAACCTCGCGCGAGCACGCGCCAGGGCGATGCCGCCGATCGAAACTTCGTCGCCCGATCGGCGGATACGGTTCCGTCTCGCTCGGTCGAACGACGAAAGGCCCGGCAGCGACGCCGGGCCTTTCCTCCGTATTCGATCTATCGTCCAGCCCTACTCTGCGGACCGGTCGCGCTCCCCCTCCGCCTGCGAGGGCTTCGCGTCGGGCGTCTTCTGCTCGCCGGCGCGCTCCTGCTCGCCCACGGGCCGCTCCGGCTCCGGCGCGTCCTGCTCGTCCGCCGTGTGCGGGCTCTTGTCGGCGTATCGCTCGTCTTTCACGCTGCGTCTCCCTGCCGGCGTCCGGCTGCGGAGGTCGGGTTCAGCGCCGCGTCTTCGGGGTCCGCCGCCGCCGCGGCCACGCGCGCGTCGTCTCCACCGAAGCCCGCCTTGGGCGGATCGGTGACCACGATGCGGTCCTCGGAAGGCTCGTGGGTGCGCGGCGGAAGCTGCATGATGCGGCGCAGCTCGGACTCGTCCACCACCTCCTTGTCCAGCAGCTCCTTCGCCAGCACCTCCAGCACCTCGCGGTCCGCCGTGAGCAGGCGCCGGACACGCTCGTACGTGCCCTCGATCAGCCCGTGGATCTCGCGGTCGATGGTCTGCGCCGTCTCTTCCGAGTAGCTGCGGTGGCCGCTCTCCTCGCCGGATTGGAGGAACTGAGAGCGCCGCGGGCCGGACAGGTTCACCGGGCCCAGCTCGCGCGACATGCCGTACTCCATCACCATGCTGCGCGCCAGCTCCGTCACCCGCTCCAAGTCGTTGCCCGCGCCGGTGGAGATCTCGTTGAAGACGATCTCCTCGGCCACGCGCCCGCCCAGCAGCACCGCCAGCCGGTCCATCAGCTCCTGCTTGGTGAGCAGGAAGCGGTCTTCGGTGGGCAGCTGCTGCGTGTAGCCCAGCGCCGCCACGCCGCGGGGGATGATGCTGATCTTGTGCACCGGGTCGGCCGTGGGCACGCGCTCGGCCACGATGGCGTGGCCCGCCTCGTGGTAGGCCACGATGGTGCGCTCCTTCTCGTTTATGAGCCGGTTCTTCTTCTCCAGCCCGGCGACGATGCGGTCCACCGCGTCGTCGATCTCCTTCATGGTCACGTGCGGCAGGTCGCGCCGCGCGGCAAGCAGCGCCGCCTCGTTCAGCAGGTTCGCCAGGTCGGCGCCCACGAACCCCGGCGTGCGGCGGGCGATGCGCTCCAGGTCCACGTCCGGCCCCAGGCTCACGCCGTCGGAGTGGATGCGGAGGATGGCGAGGCGTCCGTGCAGGTCCGGCCGGTCCACCAGCACCTGCCGGTCGAAGCGGCCCGGCCGCAGCAGCGCCGGGTCCAGGATCTCGGGCCGGTTGGTGGCCGCCATGATGATCACGGCCATCCGCGGGTCGAAGCCGTCCATCTCCACCAGCAGCTGGTTGAGCGTCTGCTCGCGCTCGTCGTTGCCGCCCATCACCCCGCCCGGCGAGCGCGCCTTGCCCAGCGCGTCCAGCTCGTCGATGAAGATGATGCATGGCGACTGCGCCTTGGCCTGCGCGAACAGGTCGCGCACCCGCGCCGCGCCCACGCCCACGAACATCTCCACGAACTCCGCGCCCGAGAGCTGGAAGAACGTGACCCCCGCCTCGCCCGCCACCGCGCGCGCCAGCAGCGTCTTGCCGGTGCCGGGGGGGCCGATGAGCAGCACGCCCTTGGGCAGCTTGGCGCCCAGCTTGGCGAACTTGTCCGGCGTCTTGAGGAACTCGACGATCTCCACCAGCTCCTGCTTGGCCTCCTCCACCCCGGCCACGTCGGCGAAGGTGACGCCCGTGCCCTCCTCGCCCACAATACGCGCCTTGGTCTTGCCCACCGTGAGCACGCCCTGCGTGGGGCTCATGCGGCGCAGCATGAAGATCCAGAACGCCGCCAGCAGCACCAGCGGCAGAATGTACGCGGCCATTCGCCCCAGGCCGCTGGGCTGCACGAACTCGGTGCGCACGTTGCGGCGGCGCAGGTGATCCATGAGGCCGGGGTCTTCGCCCGCCGAACGGTCCGCCGTCCACACCTTGGTGCCCGACCCCTTCTGGATCGAGTCGGTGGGGTACGCCTGGATCTCGGTGGCGCTCAGCGTCACGCGCTGCACCTGCCCCGCGTCGATGCGCTTGAGCACCTCGCTGTACGCCGTGTGGTTCGGCCGAGTGCCGTTGAGCAGCAGGTTCAGCGCGAACATCGCGGCCAGCGCGAACAGCACCGGGCCCCACGCGAAATGGGGTTTGCGGCCGTCGAAGGGGCCCGATCCGCGGCGGTCGGAGTTGCCCTTCCGCCTCTCGTTCTGGAAGCTCTTGGGATTCGCCATGCGCGGCGACCGAGCAAGACTCGGACCATGCGCGGCCCCGCTCCGGCAGTCGATCCGGCCCGGCTACGCGCCTGTTTCCGCCTGCCGAAACTGCCGCCTCGGACGTAGACGCTTGCCGTTTCGGTAGATGCACGGCAGGAATGCGTTTGACACGTTGTATTGCTTCGCATAGCGATTTCGGAGCCGCTGTCGCGTGGCGGAAATGCCCCCTCCCCCGGCCCCTCCCCCGCAAGCGGGAGAGGGGATAACTGCTTGCGGGATAAGATTTTAGGTTGACGTCGGACAGCTTCAGCACTGCACCGAAGCGAGCACAGAGTTCGGCTGCATCTAGGCTCCGGACATACTCTGATCAGTAAGGCGGCCACGCATGATGTTCTGATTCTCCGAAGCCCGGATCGACGCAAACCTCACCGTCACCGTGGAATAGGCTCCCCTCTCCCGCTTGCGGGGGAG
>DASRQW010000126.1 GCA_035696245.1 Longimicrobiaceae bacterium
GGGCGGCCAGGTTCTCGCCGTAGTCGCCGACCACCGCCTGCTCCCACGCGCGCCAGCGACCGTCCGCCTGCGTGCCGCGCACCTCCTCCTCCATCTGCCGCTGCGCCTCGCGGGCGTTCGCGGTGGCGAGCTGCTGCGACAGGGACAGCAGCGTGTGCTGGGTGAGGAGGTCCTGCTCCGCCTGGAACGCCTGGACGGCGGCCTGGGCCTGCTGGAGCTGCCGCTCGGTCGTCGCCCCCACCACGCCCTGCCGGAGCTGCTGGAGCGTCTGGCTCGCGAGGTCGATCTGCGTCCCCTGCGCCTGCGCGCTCATCACGGCGGCGAAGGCCAGGTCCCGGATCCCGTTCATCTGGTCCGCGTGGGCGAGCGGCAGTCCGTCGGCCACCCGGGGGACGCGGGGGAACTGGCGCCGGAAGATCTCGGCGAGCTGCGGGTTGGCGTACCCGAGCGCGATCCCGTCCCCCATGGTGCGGCGGACGTGGCGGAGCACCCCGCCGAAGTCGCTCAGGCGCAAACGGCTCCAGCCGCGCGCGTCGTCCCGGAGCTGGCGCGCCTGGTCGTAGGCGTACTCGATCTGCCGGATCTGCCCGCGCGCCTGCTGAACGAGCTGCCTGTACCTCGCCACCGCGGACACGTAGTTGACGGGGTCGTACACGATGTCCGGGACGCCGGGAATCAGCCCCGCGCTCGCCTCGCGCGTGTCGGCCAGCACGAGGACCAGGCTCGCGCCGAGGGTCGCGACCCATCGCGTCCCCGCATGCCGCAGCAACCGTCTCATCTCCCACCTCCGTTGTAGGCGTTGTCCATCCACTCCGCGGCCTCCGCCGCGGCGCCTTCCCTGAACCACTCGGCCACCCATCGGGGGCCGTGAACCCTCTCCAGCTCGGCCGCCCGGGCGAGGGTGCCTTCGACCCCCAGCGCGTCGCGCGGGAAGTAGAGCGCCCGGGTCGCCGGTCCGAGCGCGAGCTCGAACCGCCGCGCACCCGCGGGACTTCGGAAGTAGTAGTGCCGCTTGGGCGCCGACTCGGCGATCAGCCGGATCTCCTGCTCGTTGAGGCCGGCGGCGGAGTAGACCGCCCGGTCCCTGGGGCTCGCCGCCTCGCTGTTCGGCAGGAAGAACCGCGTCGGACAGCTGCCGAGGATCGTGGCGCACCCGGGAAGCTCGGCGAGCTGGTGCAGGTCCTGGAACGCGAGCAGGAGGGCCACGTTCTTCTTGCGCAGCGTGACGGCGTATTCGCGGAACTTCCTCTCCATGAGCGGATGCCCCAGCGAGCTCTTCGCCTCGTCGGCGATCAGGTAGGTCGGCCGGCCGGTGCACCGGCGCTCCAGCCGGTGCAGGACGAGGAGGAGGACGGGCAGCGCGATGATGTCGCTCAGGTCCATCAGCTCCTCGGTTTCGTAGACCACGAAGTGGCCCTCCGAGAGCACGTCGCGGTCGCCGTCCAGGAGCCCGCCGTAGGGCCCGGTGAGCGTGTAGGCCTCCAGCGCCTGGCCCATCTCCCGGTCCGCGGCGCTCACCTGGGTGACCAGCTCCGTCAGGGTGCGGTGGCGCGGCAGGTCGGCCGCGAGGAGCCCGAGCACCCGGTTCAGCGTCTCCCGCCGTGTGGGGCTGACGTCCACGTTCTGCAGCCGCAGCAGGATCTCCAGCCACTCGCCCGCCCAGGCCCGCTCCGCAGGCTCGTCCACCCTCGCCAGGGGCTGGAGCCCCGTCCCCGCCGCGCCGCCGATCCCCAGGTTCACGTGGTCCCCGCCCGCGGCGCGGCAGAGGAGCTCGAAGCTCCGCCCGCGGTCGAGCACGAAGACCTGCGCTCCTGAATACCGGAACGCCTGGGCCGCGACGTGCTCCAGGAGGGTGCTCTTCCCCGCCCCGGTCGGCCCGATCACGACGGCGTGGCCGACGTCGCCCGCGTGCAGGCAGACCCGGAACGGGGTCGAGCCGTTCGTGTCTCCCCAGAAGAGCGGCGGCGCGCCGCGGGGATAGAACTGGCACGGGTTCCGGGCCGGTCCGGACCACGCCGACGCGAGCGGGAGGATCGCCGCGATGTTCTCGGTGGACAGGAGCGGCCGCTGCACGTTCGGCTCGCCGTGCCCGGGCAGGGTGCCCAGGAACGCCTCCAGGGCGTGGATGGTCTCCGCCTGCGCCGTGAACCCCTGGTCCCGGAGCACCCGGATCATCGCCCGCACGTCGCGCTGCGCTTCCTCCTCGGTGGGCCGGTGGAGCACCACGTACGAGTTGAACTCGCAGAGGCGCACCTGGTTGCCGGAGTTGAGGGCGATCGCCTCCGAGACCCCGCGGGCCAGCTCGCGCGCGTGGTCGTCCTCCTGCATGCGGTCCCACTCCGGGTTCCCCGGATCGTCCTTCCCGCGGACCATCTGCGCCGCGAACGACTGCGCGCCGTGGCGCTTCTGGTAGAAGTCCTTCTGCGCCTGCCGCAGCCGCGGCTCCGCCTTCTCGGGCGAGAGGGGCCGGATGCGACAGCTCCAGCGGTAGTCCATCGGCTGCTCGGTCAGCTCCCGCAGGATCGTGGGGTGGACGGAGGCCGGGTACCCCTGCAGGCCCACGACGCGCACCTCGGTCTCGCCGAGCCGCGGCGCGAAGTCGCCCACCAGGGGCTCGTGGCCGAGGATCGCGTCCAGCCCCGCCCCGTGGTAGGGGACCAGCACCTTCTGCCGGCGGCCGGTCAGGGCACGGTACAGGTGCGCCAGCAACTCCTCCGAACCGAGCCGCTCGAGCAGGAGCACGCCTTCGAGCCGGTCCCCGAGGTCGGTGAGCGCGCGCCGGTACCGCTCCCACTCCCCCGCCCAGTCCGTCCGCCTCCCCTCGCCGGTCGCGAACACCGTGGCCAGCCGGCTCGGCGCGTCTGCCGGCGGGCGGTAGGCGGCCGTCACGTAGCACTCCGTCTCCCAGCGGCCCCCTCCGGTCTCGTACTGGCGGCGGCGCTCCTCGTCGAGCGCGGCCAGCACCGCCCCCGGGAAGGCTCCGGCGGGCGCATACCCGATCGCCGGGCAGCGGTACAGGTCGACGTGGAAGACCCAGTCGTCCGTGAACGGAGCGAACGCTTCGGCCACGCGGGCGGCGATGCGGTTCAGCTCGCCGGCGGCCGCCGCGGTGGGGTCGGGGCCGCGGTACTTCCAGCCGGCCAGGAACGAGCCGTCCTTCTGCATCACCACGCCCGCGAAGGGCATCCGGCTCCAGGCCAGCAGCCGCGCGGCGCCGGGGAACGGCTTCGGGGGGCGCGACACCCGGGTGAGGAAGCGGTCTCCCAGCGCGCCCGCGGCGAGCGCCAGCAGCGGAATGAGCATCGCGGCCTACGGAAGCGCGCGGTACGACCGGAGCGCCGGGGCGGCGAGCATGTCCCGGTTGCTGTAGAGCACCGGCCGGCGGAGATAGCCCACGAACATCTCCACCGCCCACGGGTTGTCGCGCGACTTCCACGCGACCAGCGGGTGCACGAGGACGAAGACCAGCACGGTGAGCACGAGGCTCGACCAGTGCATCGGCGCTCCCATCCAGGCGCAGACGACGACCGCCAGCTCGACCGAGAGCCACCATCGCGGCACGCCGAAGAAGAGAGGCGGCCTGAGCAGCGCCTGGACGACCCGTGTCTCGCGCAGCTCGTCCATCACAGGACCGCCGCGCCGATGCCCAGGAACGATCCCGACGTCAGAACGAACCCGGCCACGCCGAAGCAGGCGATGGGAAGGCCCAGCTTCTTCATCAGCCCCTCGTGCCCGCCCGAGATGCCGAACATGATGATCCCGCCCACGATGGCGAGCATCGAGAGCAGCGGCACGGCACCGAGCGCCATCTGGTAGAGCTGGTCCAGGAAGGCGAGGTGCTGCCTCGCCTGCGAGGTGCGGAGCGAGCTCGCGAACGCCGAGGCGGGCATCGCCGCGGCGGAGACCACCAGGACTGCGAGCACCATCCCCGCGCGGCGGAGCCGCGCCTTGCCTGTCGTCAGCATACGTCCCTCCGGTTGGCCCCCAGCTGAGGGCGTCGAATCTGAAAGCGGCCCCGGCGATCGAGGCCGTCCAGGAGCGCGAGGTCAACCACGCGGCCGCCGTGGTCCCCGCGCGCCAGCACCACCACCACGTCCACGGCTGCCGCGACCAGCGCGGCGTACGACCCGCGGCGCCCGTCCAGCATGAGCAGGTTCATCCTCATGAGCGCCCCTTCCACGCTGCCAGCGTGCATCGACGCCGCCCCGCCGGTGTGGCCCGAGGTCCAGAGGTCCGCGCAGTAGTAGGCGGCGCGGTCCCGGAACTCCCCGCATACGATCCGGTCCGGCGAGAGGCGCATCGCCTCCCGCGCGATGACCGGCCCCATCGGCTCCCCGGGCAGGGTCCGGTAGAGCACCGCGTCGGCGGAGGTGCATCGGATCTCTGGGGTGTCCTCCACCACCAGCAGCCGGTCCGCCGGCCAGCGCTGGCTGATCGCCGCGATCAGCCCGCCCAGGAAGGTCGTCTTGCCGGAGCGGGTCGCCCCCGCGACGAGGACGTTCCGCCGCGCGTCCACCGAGTCCAGCAGCAGGTCGTACTCGGCGAACCCCAGGGCGCCGCGCTCCAGGTAGCTCTCCAGCGGGCAGACCTCCGGGTTGTGCTTCCGCAGGTTGAAGCCGGGTCCCGGTGCGCGGGGCGGGATGTATCCCTGGATGCGCGCGCCGTGGAACCGCTCGTCCGGCATCGCGCCCTGCAGGGCCGGGGTCTCCGCCGTCAGCGTCTCCTTCCGGTACGCTGCGATCCCGGCCAGGAAGCGCAGCACCGCCATCTCCTCCAGCACCAGCCCCGTCGCGACCCGCCCGGTCCCCGCGCGGTCCGCCCACACCCGCCCGTCGGAGTTGACGTAAAGCTCCCGAACGTCCGGATCGTCCCACACCGCCATTACGGGCTCGCCGAGGATCCGCTGCGCCCGAACGCTAGCGGAGTTGTCCAGATCTTGGCGAAGCGGGTCGCGGATCACAGAGGCTCCGGTTGTAAGCGGCGAGTCGGTACACGCCTCGTGATACCCTGCGCATTGCTGACGGGGACGGTCCGATTCTGGGGCATCACAGCTTCAGCTACGTAACTCAGCCGAGGAGGCACAACTGTTCGCAGGTGCACCTGGCGACGCGTAGTCGGAAACTGTGTAGCCGTTCCTAGGAGGTGATTCGCTTCAACACATTCCTGATCGCAGTCCATGCAACTACGTCGGGAAACGTTCGTCTGCGGGTGGTCAGGCGGTCCAAAGGACAGTATGCTAATAGGCGGCGCACCCGAACGGGTGCGCCGCCTAACCTTTACATCCAGCGGGGGCCAATGCGGAAATTCGGACTGATCGCCCTTCTCACACTTTGCTGCGCCCTAATGGCGTGCAGCCAATCTCTCCCCTCGGCGCCTGACACATCAAACCCGATTAGACATCTGGACAACCTCCCTGCAGATACCGCCTCCATTGGCCGGATCGGAGGAATGATGGGGGGCGGAGGGTGATACAAGAACCCGCTAACGAGTTCGGCCACCCCCTGTAGGTGCTACTGCGGTGGGCCGGGCGGCCACGAGTTCGCGTCACCTGTGTACGAGTGCCCTGCGAAGCTCTAGCGCAAACGTATTCGCTGCCGCCTCGGTTTCCCGGCCTCTCCGCTCCGCGGGCACGACCAAACGCCGTACGCCCCGCAGACTCCGAAGCGACCCCAATATGGCCTCTGCTTGCGCGCGCTCGGGCTCCTGTTTCCTGCGCGTCGCAACCGTGGATGCCTCCGTGGCACATAGAATTCCCTTCTGAACGTCTCCAATCGACGCGGCACCGTGCGCGAGGTTGACCCAAGCCTCCGTAACCGCGGAGGTCTCACCCACACTGTTGGTTAATTCGATTGCGAGAGGTAGTGCAGCATTCCACGCACCATTGAATCCATGGAGGTCCCCATCGCCGCCCGCAGCGCGAGCGACGTTAGAGAGCGCAAGCAGACGTTCATCGGGCTTAGAGAATTGATTGGCCAAGGCTTCAAACACAGTCATGGCCTGGGAGAACAGGCCTCGCATCATCCAGAAGAACGCAACATCGTGCGCAAGCGCGGGCAACCGAGGGTGGTTGGAGCCGTATGCATTGAATGTTTCGCGTCCGAGCCGCGTCGCCTTCGCGTAATCGTCCTGCGTTACAGCCACCGTAAACAAGTTGTGAAGGGCCATACCCTTCACCTGCCACACTCCGTGGCGTCGAGCGGAATATAAGGCGCGTTTAAAGTGGCGCTCAGCGGAGTCCCAATCCCCCTGCTGCGCCGCAATGTGGCCGACTCCGATGAAAGCTAGGCCATGGTGCTTCCAGTCACACGAAGCCAAAGCCAATTCTGCGCAACGGCGATACCACGCATCTGCCCACGAGCTTTCGCATTGGTTCCGCAGAAGACCGGCAACGCGGTACGCACGGCCGGCATCCGCTGGAGTCGCGGCCGCGGTTGCTATCGCGAATGCCAGCGAGATATTGCGATGGCCACGTTGCGCCGCGACCTCTTGCAACATGGTGCAAGCGTCTGCCACCGCCTCATTTCCAACGCCACTCATCGGATCCAGAACTTCGGCCAATGTGAGAAGGGGGACCCGTTCCTCCGCCTTTTCACCAACTACGGCCGAGATCTGTTCATACCTTCGGGCCTTTGCTGCACCGTCAAATAGCAACCCACGGTTCGCGTACGGGGTTCCCGCCCACAATAAAACGTTCCGAAATGCCTGCCACAGTAAGAGTCCATAATCGTCGGGAGCATCGTCGAGGATCATCGCGCCCTCGATCCGATTCCCAACCGTAACGATCGGTGGGAGGGAGCCCAGCCGGGTAGTTTTCTGCTCGCCTGATCCGCTTCCACGCATCATGGTTTCCGTTGCCGTGACAGACGTTCCTCTCTCACAAGGATACGGCTCGTTTTCGGCCGCAGCTAGAGCATCTCACAAGTCCAGCGCAAACTCGGCGGGAAATATGTGAAACCGCAAATTCGCTGGCGGAACGATTCACCATCCGAATCCGGCGCTTTTCGTTTCCCGACAGCTGTACTGGGATTCTACCGCGGTGTGCTCCGGGCAGATGGTGGTCCTGAGGAATCAAAACAACGTTTTACGACTGATTTGCAAGGAATGCATGTCCGCCCCTTCGGGGCCGCGACGTTATCCGATATCATTCTCTTGCCTACCCGTCCGCCGTTCTAGAGGTGGATGCCTCGGCCCCACACGGAGAGGGCCTGCGGAGTTGGAACCTTGCAGCTGATGGTCGCAGCCCCGCCGTGCCCTAACAACCTCCGTCCGACGGCTCTGACGATCAACATGACGGTGCTACGGTCGACCTCCACCCTGTGCGACGAATTGACGGCGTGCGACTACGCCGCGCTATCGGACGAAGAACTCTGGACCCGGTTTGCAAGAGCGAATTGCGAACTGAGTCTCAGGGCGCTCCACAAGCGGTACTTCGATCCTCTGCACGCCTGGATACGCAGGTGCGGCGTCCGGGACGACGCGCGTATCGCAGATCTCTTCCAGGACGTGTGGATCCGGCTGATCAACCACCGGCACGACTTCAACCCCGCGATGCGGTGGGGCACGTGGGCCTTCCACGTCGCCCGGAACATCGCTCGGAACGAGGGCCGGCGGCTTGGACGCCAGCGGGTGGCCTCCGAAGCCGACTTCCGGCTGAAGGACGACGAGACGGCGCAGGTCCGCAGCGCGGTCTCGACGAGCCTGCCCGAAGAGATGATGCGGGAGCGCGAGCTGGACGCGCGGCTGAAGAGCGTCCTGGACGCTCTGCCGCCGGAGCAGTGCACGATCTTCCGGCTTCGCTACCTGGAGGGACGTTCCAACGAGGAGGTCGCTCAGATACTCGACATCGAGCTGAGCGCGCTGAAGGCGAGAGCCAAGCGCGTGCGCCTGAAGGTGCTCGGGGAGATGGGAGACCTTCTGGAGGAGAGCGGCTGACCAGCGCGCCCCCGCCGGCCGGGCACACGGCCGGCCGACGAGGCGAGCGCGCCTCGGCCGCCCACGAGAGAACGGACTGACGCACCGAACCACCACATCCACCGAGCGCCAGCGGACGGGTCCATGAAACACAGCTGCACAGCGGTCGTCGGTTCAGCAGTCGTCGTCGGAATCGCACTCGCGTGCTCGGAGAGTCCGACGGACGCGAAGCCGCAGCCGGGAACGCCGGTCATCTCCACGAGCGTGCTTACGGCGGGAGCCGAGGGCGTGCTTTCCGGCGAGCACCTGGACGAGCTGATGGCCACGATCACCGTCGACGGGGTGTCCGTCGCCCCGACCGTCCGGACGGCCCGGGAGATCCGCTTCGCGATGCCGCCGGGCCGGCCCTGCGAGGTCGATGGACGTCCGGTGAGCGTCCAGGCGGGCCCGCTCTCGCACGAGGGGCACCTCGCCGTGCCGGGCGTGCTCAGGCTGGAGGTCGGCGAGAGCCGCGTGCTCGCCCGCGACGCGATGGAGCGGATGTGCCTGCAGCTCCCGGCGGGCCCTGAGCGGTACGTCCTCACCGCCCTGAACCCCGGCCTCGACCCGGCACCGGCGGCAGAGCCCCTGTTCACCGTGCGGGCGTGGACGGGCGCAGGCGGGGGCGCCGCCCCGGCCGTGGCCACGGAACTGAGCGCAAGCCGCAGGGGCGCGCAGATGGCCGAAGTCGCACGCGTCCCCCGTCTCGCCGCGGCGACGGCGCCGCTCGCGTATGCGGAGAACCCGGTTCCGTTCGATCCGAGGTACGCGAGCGCCGCTCCCGGGGACACCCTCCCCTGGATCGACTGGTGGGGCCCATTGTATCCGAACTGCGCCGGGGGGCGGGACCGTATCCCGACCATCCGCATCGTGGTCGCTGGCGTGTCTGCCTCCGGCCGCACGGTGATCGCCTTCGACGCGCGGTCGCCCCAGGCGCAGACGTGGACAAGCCCGGCCGTACGGGCTCGGCTCACCCGTGCGGCGGACATCGCGGACCGGTGGGTTCTGCCCGCCGTCCGCGAGGCGATGGACCGCGGGTACCAGCCGCTGAAGGGCGCCGCGGGGAGGTGGTACCACGTGTTCCGGACGGACGTGGCGGGCTGGAGCGTCGACAACAACGATGCCCCGCAGACCGCATGCGCGTACTCGTCTGAGGTAGCGTCGACCGTCGGCCCGGACGCCCCCCCGCAGACTGACGCGCAGGCGGAGTACCTGGCGGCGCTCATGATCCACGAGTACGCGCACCATGCCGAGATGGTCTACCGCATCCGGCGGTGGGGTGCGGCGACTCCGCCGGCGCGAATCAGCGTGGGATGGAACGCGATCGGAGAGGCTTGGGCGCAGACGGTACAGGAAACCGCGGCGCGGCTGGCGAGCAACCAGCCGACCGGTGCCCGGTACGGGCCCATCGAAGCGGCGAACAGCGGCGTGCCGTACCCTGATTTCTACCTGAACGGGCACGGCGAGGGAGCCGGACAGAGCCTCTGGGGGGTGACGCCGGGCGCACGCGGCGGCTACTACGACGAGGGCACGCGGTTCCTAATGTTCCTGCGGGAGCGGTGGGGAGACGCACCCATCGGCAGCGCCGGCAACCGCTTGTTCGAGCACGCGCAGGAGCTGCCGCGGTACGACGTCCCCTCGCTCGCGGCGCTGGCCGGCATGTCCGCCACCGACGCCCTCGACCAGTGGAGCCTCGCCGATGCCACGGACGACCTGGTGGAGCCGTCCGCCGCCGCGGCCCACCGGCTGCCGCAGCTCGCCACGTGGGCGCCGCAGGACGCGGAGCCGCTGCCGTCCCTGACCGTTTCGCGCAGCACGAACACGGCCCGCGCACTGAGCGCGGGCCGGGGCAACTACGCGGCGGTCTATGTGCTCGCGGACGGGGGTAACTCGGGGAAGGGCGTATCCCTCACCTTCGACGGGTTCGGCTCCGCTCCGTTCGTCGCGCGGCTCACGAGGCTCCGGTAGCTTTCTCACCGTCCATGCGCTGTTGATACACCGCGGGGGAAATCACCCCACGCACATTTGAACCGAATCGTACGAAGGATGCCACGCGTGCTCTGGTACCATCCTTGTCGTAGATACCAGGTAGGCACGCTGCACAACTATTGCGAATACGCCATCGAGACTGACAACGGCTCTTGCGAAGCAACAAGGACCGCCTGTTGATTTCGCGAGCTAGGATGGTAAGTCTGAGAGCACCCGCCTTGGTAAGCGCAGGTACTCTCGTACCAGAAGAATGTATATGTCCCCGGTACGAGGTCTGGAAGTCGCTTAGCCTCCCGATTGGCAAGGTAGAGCGTGTTCGTATACCCGCCCGGTCCGGTGATGTCGACACGCACCGTTACAGAGTCGTTCAACCCTGTCGTGCTCAACAGCATGTACCCCGTCTTGGGCTCATACGTCGTGCTGGCGTCGGTTGTTTTTCCGCCGGTTACAACGGCCGCTTGCTCGCGGACGACCGGTCCGTAGGAGATCCAGCCGCAACCCCCTTGATAGAAGCATACCGCATTAGACCACGTCAGCGAGTACGTACCGGAGAGGAGACCGTTGATAAGCTGGGGGGCATTGCGCGCTACAATACTTTCCCGGGTAAATCCGTTCGGCCCCGACACGGAGACTTTCGCATAGAAAGAATCAGACAACGCTGTCACGTTTAGCCGCAACGCACCAGGAGTACCAACCGGCAGCACTGCCAGACGCACACGCACAGTTCGCGGGCTGTTGGCAACACCAGGGTTCGTGGAACGAAGTTGCACCGTTGCACCGTAGCTTCCCTGCTGAAGTTGACCGGCGCTTACGGTAAAAGTGATGTTTGTTGGGGTCGAGGATCCCGCAAGTGTCGCAGTCAGCCAATTTGTTGAGGCAGAATCATATGAGATCGGGCTGAGAGCCAAATTGCTCAGCGTCCCCCCGCCGACATTAGTCACCTGAACGTTCTTGTCCGCCGGAGCGGTACCTCCTGATACAGCAGAAAAAGTGACTATTGTATCCGAGACGCCAATTGTGGGAGGCGCGGGGCTCGTCGTTTCGGTGAACTGAACGGCCGACACGGTAGACCCACTCACAGTCGCCTGCACGATTGACTG
>DASRQW010000127.1 GCA_035696245.1 Longimicrobiaceae bacterium
CAGCCGGCGCTGATCCCGCTGCTGCGCTCGGTGCGCGGCATCCACCGCCTGCTCCCGCTGCACGACGGCGCGCCGGACGCGGAGTACAACGTGGACGTCGAGGTGATGGAGCTGCCGCACCTCTTCCGCTCGACTTTGGACACCATCCCCGCACGCGTGCCGTACATCCACGCGCCCAAGGCGAAGCTGCCGGGGGATGGGAACCTCGCCGTCGGCCTCGTCTGGCGCGCGGGCGATTGGGACGACCGCCGCTCGGTGCCGTCTCCGCTGCTCGTGCAGCTGGGGGACATCGGCGGCGTCACGCTGCACATCCTTCAGCGAGGCCCCGCGTTGGACGAGCTGCCGCCCGGCTTCGGCGTGCTCTCCGGCAGCGACGACGTGCTGCGGACGGCATCCGTCATACGCGCCCTGGACCTGGTCGTCACGGTAGACAGCATGCCCGCCCATCTCGTTGGCGCGCTCGGGATGCCCGTGTGGACGCTGCTCCACTCGGACGCGGACTGGCGCTGGATGGTTGGCCACGACGACTCGCCGTGGTATCCCACCATGCGCCTCTTCCGCCAGGACCGGCCGGGAGATTGGGAGCCGGTGATCGCCCGCGTCGCCGCCGAGCTGCGCCGCCTCGCCGCATCGCGTCCAGAGACGCCGCAGGCGAGCGAGCTGTCGATGGGAATGCGGTAGGATCGTCGGGCGGGCGGCGGCGATCTCGCGATTGCCCGGCCGAGGCTTCCCCCCGCACCGATGTCGCTCAACCCTCCCCCCCCGCAGCGCGCAGCGCAAGTCCGCCATCCGACCAGCAGCGAGGAGGCTACTCGCAAAGCCTGGCAGCCCCGGCAGCCGTGGAAGCCGTGCCTTCCCCCGCTTGCGGGGGGGGGCAGGCGAGTTTTACGAGCCGGGTGAGGGCCCTCACCGCTCCAGCTTGAACCCCGCATCCACCGCGGGCCGGTCCGCCGCGTTCGCCGCGAGCCAGCCGGTGGCGTACATCCACCGTGTCACGTGCGCGAGCTTGGCGATGTCGATGCGCTGCGGCTCGTCGCGCGGCGTGTGGTAGTCCGGGTGCAGCAGCGTGGTGAAGAACAGCGACGGGATGCCGGCGCGCGCGTACGGCAGGTGATCGCTGCGGAAGTACCAGCCCTCCGGGTGCGTGGGGCTGTCCCACGACGTGTCGATGGCGAAGCCACCGGTGAGGCGGTTGGCGCGCATCGCCATCTCCACCAGCTGTGCGGAGTTGCGGTGCGGCGGCGTGGTGCCCAGCAGCGCCGCGCTGTCCGGGCTGTTGCGCCCGATCATGTCGCCGTTGAGCACCGCGACGATGGACGCCTTCGGCACCGTGGGATGGTCCGCGTACCAGCGCGAGCCCAGCAGCCCGCGCTCCTCCGCGCCGTGCCACACGAACAGCGCCGATCGCCGCCCCGGCTGCCGCGCGAACGCCCGCCCGATGGCGAGCAGCGCCACGCTCACGCTCGCGTTGTCGTCCGCGCCGTTGTAGATGGAGTCGCCGTTCACGGGAAAGCGCACGCCGTCGTGGTCGTGGTGCCCGCTGAACAGCACGTTCTCGCCGCGCAGCCGCGGGTCCGTGCCCGGCACACGCGCCACCACGTTGACGGACGGGTACGAATAGCTTTCCGTCGAGAACGTCGCTACGAGCCGCTGGCCGGGCGCGCGAACCTCGTCCAGCGCGGAGCGGGGAAGCCAGATGACGGGCACGGTCGGCTTCGGCCGCTGGTCCACCCCCGCCGTGTCCAGCCCGTACGTACCCCGCCGCAGCGCCGCGCCGAAGATGCCCCACGCCCGCTCGCTGGCCGTGTCGGAGACGAGGATCACCGCCGCCGCGCCGCGTTGCGTGAGGAACGCCGCCCGCTCGCGGATGGCCGCCCGGGCGTAGCGCAGCCCGTACAGGCTGATCCACGCGGGCGGCGTGTCGCGCGCGGGCGAGAGCACCGCCGCCACCGCCTTCCCGTGCAGGTCCAGGCTCGCCACGTCCGCCTCGCGCCCCTCGCCCACGAACACGACGGGCAGGTCCACCGCCGCGTCCGTGGGCGCGAAGACGTGCGCATCGCGCCACAGGGCGAGCTGCCGGCTGCCCAGCGTGGCGCGGCTCGCATCCGCCAGGCGCACGCGGTGCATGGGGAAGAACTGGAAGTACGTACCGTTATCGCCCGCCGGCTGCAAACCCGCCGCGCGCGCCGCGTCCGCCACCCACACCGCGGCGCGCATCTCGTCCAGCGTACCTGCCTCGCGCCCACGCATGGAGTCGCCCGACATGGCGAACAGGTCGCGCCGCAGGTCCGCCTCGCGGATGGCCGCCATCGCCGCGGGAAGCCGGTCGCGCGCGGACGCCTGCGCTTGCAGCGCTCGCCCGGCCGCGGGCACGCACAGGAGCACGACGGCCGCCGCGGTAGAGATGTGCAGTCGGTTCATGGTATTTCGATGGGATGATGATGGAGATGCGATGCGGCGCCTCGGCCGTCCCGCGCCCGGCCGCACGAAGCGTTCCGGCGGCGGACAGGGCCGATGCGGCGATTTCGGCGGATCGGGCACGATGCGCGACTGGTGACGAACGTGGTGCCGAGCCGCGGGATGCGGTGTAGAAGGCGCGGACCTTGGATTCGTGAGATGAGAACGGGAGCGAGCTTTTGAGCGTGGCGGACGAGAGAGTCGTGCTGGTGGATGCCGACGACGTGGAGATCGGCACGGTGGAGAAGATGCGCGCCCACCTGGACGGCGCGCTGCACCGTGCCTTCTCGGTCTTCGTCTTCGACCGTGTCGGGCGGATGCTGCTCCAGCGCCGGGCGGCGGACAAATACCATTCCGGTGGCCTGTGGTCGAACACCTGCTGCTCCCACCCGCGCCCGGGCGAGGACGCCGCCGCCGGCGCGCTGCGGCGGCTGGACGAGGAGATGGGCTTCCGGTGCGACCTCCACTCCGCCTTCACCTTCGTCTACCACGCGGACGTGGGGATGGGCCTCACCGAGCACGAGTACGACCACGTCTTCGTGGGCCGCTTCGACGGCGCGCCGCAGCCCAACCCCGCCGAGGTGGAAGGCTGGCGCTGGGCCGATGTAGACGACCTCCGCGCGGAGATGGATGCCCATCCGGAGCGCTTCACCTTCTGGTTCCGTGCCGCCTTTCGCGAAGTGCTCGCCCACGGCCTCGACCTCGTCCGCGCCGCCGCGGACGACTGATTCACGCTCGGCCGGAATCGCGCCGAGACTTCGTCCCGCGTCTCACGCGGGTCCAGCTTCCGAAGCCCACCGCCGCGCATCCTCCTCAAGCTCGCCTGTTGCGCCCAGCCGAAATCTACCTGCCGCGCATCTCCCGATCCGGTCGCCGTTGCGGCATCAGGGCTCGCCGCGCATGTTGCGGCACCCACGCCGCTCGCCCGTCATCCACCGAAACTCCGCACTCCACCATGCGCCGCATCGCCCTCGCAGTGCTGCTCTGCCTTGCATCTTCCGTCACGGCACGCGCCCAAGTGCCGGCCACCGCGAGCGCGCCGCCGGGGATGACCCTGCTGAGGCCGGCGCGCGTGTTCGATGCGATGTCGGCCGAGGCGCACGAGGGGTGGGTGGTGCTGGTGAGCGGCGAGCGCATCCAGGCGGTGGGGCCGGCGGCGCAGGTGGGCGTGCCGGCCGGGGCCCGCGTGGTGGACCTGCCGGGAACGACGCTGGTGCCCGGCCTCATCGAGGGGCACTCGCACCTCTTCCTGCACCCGTACAACGAGACGAGCTGGGACGACCAGGTGCTGCGCGAGGACGTAGCGCTCCGCACCGCCCGCGCAGTGGCCGGCGCCCGCGCCACGCTCATGGCCGGCTTCACCACCACGCGCGACCTGGGCACCGAGGGCGCCGGCTTCAGCGACGTGGCGCTCAAGCAGGCCATCGCGCAGGGAATCGTGCCGGGGCCGCGCATGATCGTGGTCACGCGCGCCATCGTGGCGACGGGCGCGTACGGGCCCAAGGGCTTCGCGTCGAACGTCGACGTTCCGCAGGGCGCCCAGGAGGCGAGCGGCGTGGAGGGCGTCACCCGCGCCGTGCGCGAGCAGATCGCCCGGGGCGCGGACTGGGTAAAGCTGTACGGCGACTATCGGTGGGGCGATGGCGAGCCTTCGCGCGCCACCTTCAGCGAGGCGGAGATGAAGGCCGCGGTCGTTGCGGCCACCGACGCCGGCCGCCCGGTCGTCGTGCACGCCAGCACGCCCGAGGGGATGCGGCGCGCGGTGATGGCCGGCGTCCGCACCATCGAGCACGGCAACGCAGGCACGCCCGAGATCTTCCGGCTGATGAAGGCGCACGACGTGGCGCTCTGTCCCACCGTGGCCGCCAGCGAGGCGGTGCGCACGTACCGCGGCTGGCGCAAAGGCGTGGACCCGGAGCCGGCGGAGATCCGCGAGAAGCATGCGAGCTTCCGCGCCGCGCTGGATGCGGGCGTCACCATCTGCATGGGCGGCGACGTGGGCGTCTTTCCGCACGGCGACAACGCGCGGGAGATGGAGCTGATGGTGGAGTACGGAATGACGCCCGCGCAGGTGCTGCTGGCCGCCACCGCCGTGAACGCCCGCGTCTTCCGCATCGACGGGCAGGTCGGCACGCTGCGCCCCGGCCTGCTGGCGGACGTGGTCGCGCTGGAGGGCGACCCCACCCGCGACGTCTCCGCCCTCCGCCGCGTTCGCCTGGTCATGAAGGGCGGCAAGGTCTACCGCGGCCCCGGCGCCGAGGACTCGCCCACGCAGTAGATGTTCCCAACCTCTGTAGATTCAAAGACTTGGCCTAGGCGCACCTGGCGGGTGCGTCCGCGCTTCCGCCGTGATCACGTCCGGGTTTCTGCGGCGTCGCTGCGGCCCCACGGTCCGACACGCAGGTCGGACCCTACCGGTCTGCGGCTGCGTCCCGATCGGCGACATCGGCGCGAAATCGGCTCTCCACATCGGTCTCGCTGGATAGGAGATGTGCGACGCTGAGGGGTTGCAGATCGTGCAAGATATGGTGCCGCTTCCGCTTCCGGGCGAAGGTGGCTATTTTACCTCAACCCCGCACACCGTAGTCCCTCCAGACCGGCTCCTGCCGGCGGACCCGCTTTGCCCATGACCTCGCGACGGCGCGCACGTTCGCTCGCCATCCCCCGCATCATCGCCCTGGCCGGCGCCGTCCTGGCGCTGGGCAGCGCCGCCGCGTGGGCCAGCGCCGGCACCACGGACGAAGACGCGCCGCCGCCGCTGCTCCAGCCCGTCGCCGCGCGGACGATGGAGACGGACACGCTGTTCGTGGGCGGCTACGCGCGCGGCACCTTCACCGACGCGCTCAGCACGCTCGCGAGCGACCTGTCGCAGTCCGAGCGCGAGATGGTGGGGCGGCACCTGGACAAGATCTACCTGCCGCTGCTGCGCGAGAAGGGCTTAGCGGAGGGCGGACGACTTCGCCTGGCGTACGAGCGCACGCTGCGGCCGGACGGCACCACGCGCTCCATCCAGGTCCTCGCCGCCGAGGCCGCGGTGGGCGGCGGCATGTACACCGTGTTCCTGTACGAGCACGGCGAGGAGCCGGGGTACTTCGACGACCTGGGCCGCTCGCTCGATCCCGCGGTGTGGGCGTCGCCGCTGCCGGTCATGCGCATCACGTCCACGTTCCGGTCGGCGCGCATGCACCCCATCCTGCACCGCATCCTGCCGCACCTGGGGCTGGACCTGGCGGCGGCCATGGGCACGCCGGTGCACGCCACGGGCGACGGCAGCATCAGCCTGGCGGGCCCGCGCGGCGGCTACGGCAACATGGTGGAGGTGCAGCACCCCAACGGCTACGCCACGCGCTACGGCCACCTCTCCCGCATCGCGCCGGGCGTGTACGCCGGGGCGGAGGTGCGGCAGGGCGACGTGATCGGGTACGTGGGGATGACGGGCCTGGCCACCGGCCCGCACCTGCACTACGAGGTGCGCCGCAAGGGCCTGCCCGTGGACCCGCAGGGCGTCTCGCCCGTGGAAGGCCCCGCGCACGACGTGGGCTACGACCCCACCTGGCTCACCCAGCGCCACCAGCTCGGCCAGCTCCTCGCCCGCGCCCCCACGGTCGTGTCCGCCTGGCGGCAGGGGATGTAAATCCAAGCCGGTGATGGAATTCCGGCATTCAGGAGTGCGATCCGTCGCATGTGAATGCGACGGTGGCTGGGCCCCCTCCCCGCCTCGCTTAGGCTCGCCGACCCTCCCCCAAAACTGCCTGGGGGAGGGTTTTTGTTGGGCTGGTAGATCGTCTTCTCTCGGGAGATGACGGTCGGTGGTCCCGTGGCGAGGCGTGATCCCGGGAGCGAACCGCGGAACGGTTTCTCGCGCTTTCGCCCTCCGCCTTTCCACGTCGGACGGTCTTTCACGCCGCCTGTATCTACCGAACCCGTGACGAACCCGCGCTGATCCACCGAGTTACGGCAAACGGCGCCCAAACAAAAACCCTCTTCCACGTGGTCGTGGAAGAGGGTGTATCCGCTTCGTGGTGGCGGAAGCGCGCCTACCCGCGGTTCCGGCGCTTGGCGGACTCGGGGCAGCGGGGCTCGGAGGCGGTGAGGGAGATCTCCACCAGGCGGTCGCGGCCCTCGTTCTTGGCGCGGTACAGCACGCGGTCCGCGGCCTCCATCATCTCCTCGGGGTCCACCAGCTCGGTGCCCACGGCGATGCCCAGGCTGGCCGTGACCGTCACCACGGCCCCGGGCACCACGACCTGAAGGTCGCGCAGCTGCTCGCGGAAGCGCTCGGCGAACGAGAGCGCGCCGTCGCGGCCGGTATCCAGCAGCAGCACCGCGAACTCCTCGCCGCCCATGCGCGCCGGCAGGTCGATGTTGCGGGCGCTGTGGCGCAGCAGGCGGCCCACGCGGGCCAGCACCTGGTCGCCCACGCGGTGGCCGTGCGTGTCGTTGATGCGCTTGAAATGGTCCAGGTCGATCATCACCACGGCCAGCGAGCCGCCGTGCCGGCGCAGGCGCGCGGCCTCGTGGCGCAGCGCGTCCTCGAAGACGTGGCGGCGCGCCAGGTCGGTGAGCGGGTCGGTGAGCGCCGTCACCTCGGCCGAGGCCCACTTGCCCGCGGTGGCGATGCCCACCGTGAGCACGAACACCAGGAAGCCCAGCCAGAAAATGCTGGACACGCCCGGCAGCACGTGCGCCACCGGCACCGAGTCGAAGTACTCGCTGGCCAGGTCGTACGTCATGGTGCCCGCGAACGCGGCCGTGCCCACCACCAGCAGCCGCGCGTGCGGCCGGTGCGGCTCCGCGGCCAGTGCCGCGCGCACCACGATGGCCACGAAGCCGATCACGGTGAAGCCGTCGATCCAGCGGTTCAGCTCGGCCAACTCGCCCAGCGGCAGCACCGCGGCGAGGACCACGGACCCGCCGTACACCGCCGCCACGGCCCACTCCGCGCGCCCGAACCGCAGGTCGAACATGCGGTACACGAGCGCGAGGAAGGCCGGCCCGGCCGCCAATATCCCCAGCAGCCCCACGCGGTACGGGTTGGCGTACGGCACCAGCACCGCGTCGAACACCGGCGAGAACGTGGCGCCGTACAGCGCGACCAGCGTGCACACCAGCGCGAAGTACAGGTTCTCGCGCGCGGCGCGCCGGCGCAGGAAGAACGCGAAGTGGTACGCGCCGATGGCCAGGAAGAACGACACCAGTGCGCCGATGATCATGTCGCCGGGCGAGCGGCGGCTGGCCAGGACGTCGTAGCGCCCTAGCTTCACCCCGCCCATGAGCCCGCCGTACGCGTAGTCGTTGTACGTCCGCACGGCCAGCACGTGCGGGCCGTCGGGCCTCGCCGCCAGCGCGCTCGCGGGCACGTAGATGAGCCCGCGGTCCACGCCCTCCTCGAAGTCCGGCGGCAGGTGCCCCCGCCCGCCGATGGGCACGCCGTCCCAGTACACCTCGAACGCGTCTCCCACGGCGCCGAACTGCAGGCCGATGGGCTCGCCGCGCAGGTCCGCGGGGATCTCCACCGTGCGACGGTACCAGCCGAAGCCGTCCAGCCCCGGGAACTCGTCCTCCCACTCGCCGGGCACGGCGATGGTCGCCCAGCCGCGGTCGTCCAGCGCCGGCGAGGACCACGCGAGCGAGTCGCCCGGGCGGAACTTCCAGGCGCCGTTCAAAGTTACCGGCGGTGGTGGCGGCGGCGCGGGTGCGCGGGAGGGGCCCGAGAGAAGGGCGAGGCCCAGGAGGAGAGGGGTCAGCAAGAAGGCCTGCCGAGAGATACGGGGGGACGCGACCTCCTAGAATACCGGCGGCTCCCGTAAAGGTCAATGGCGCCTCGCCGCCGGAACGCTCCTTGCCGGGCGGAACGGGCCGCGGTACGTTGCCCGCACGTGCCAACCCCTTTGCCCGACGCCTCTTCGGCAGGAGCAGCGAACCCATGTCCATTCCCGCGGAGGGCACCCCGCCCGGCGCCCTCGCGCTCTTCTCCATGAAGGGCGGCCCGCGCTACGGCGAGAAGATCGCCGTGCCCTCCCCGCTGGTCACCATCGGGAGCAGCGCGCAGGCCGACGTGGTGCTGGCGGACGACTCCGTCTCGGCCCAGCATGCCCGCCTGGAGTACGACTCCGGCGCCTGGCGCATCACCGACCTGGAGTCCACGAACGGCACCGCGGTAGAAGGGGTGCGCCTCGCGCCGCACGTGCCTACGCCGCTGCCGTACGGCGCCAGCGTGCGCCTGGGCGGCGTGCCGCTGCTCTTCCGCGCGATCGAAGCGGCGGACCCCGCCGCGGCGCGCGCCTCGTTCGTGCCGCCGCCCAAAGGGACCACGCTGAAGGAGGAGAAGCCGGGCTTCCGCTTCCCCGTGTGGCTGGTGGTGCTGGTGCTGCTGGCGCTCGCCATCGCGGGGCTGCTGCTCTTCCGCGGTCAGGCCGCCGCGCCGCGCCCCGTACCGGCCTCGCACCCCGCGGCGGCGCCGATCACCCAGGCTCCTCCGGCGCGTTCGTGAGCATCCGCTGGGAAGTGGCCGCCGCCACCGACGTGGGGCGGGTGCGCCAGGGCAACGAGGACACGTACCTGGTGGACGCCGCCCGCGGCCTCTTCCTGGTCGCGGACGGCATGGGCGGCCACGCCGCGGGCGAGATCGCCAGCGCCCTGGCGGCGGAGACGGTCGGCTCGGCGCTCGTCCGCGGGGTGGACGGCGGGCTGGACGGTGACGGGCTGACCCAGGCGCTCACCGAGTCGTTCCACTCCGCGCACGCCGCCATCGGCGCGCGGTGCGAGGAGGACCCCAACACGCGGGGCATGGGCACCACGCTCATCGCCCTCGCGGTATCCACCACCGGCGCCTACCTCATGGGGCACGTCGGCGACAGCCGCGCATACCTGATGCGCGGCGGCCGGCTGGGGCAGGTCACGCGCGACCACACGTGGGTGCAGGACGAGGTGGACGCCGGCCGCCTCTCCAGCTCGGGCGCGCGCACGCACCGGTTCGCGCACGTGATCACCCGCGCGCTGGGTGCCGACTCGCGCGCCACGCCGGACCTGGTCGCGGGCGAGCTTCTGCCCGGCGACCTGATCCTGCTGTGTACCGACGGGCTCACGGGCATGGTCAGCGACGTGCGCCTGCGCCGCATCCTGAGCGCCGAGGTGCGGCTGGAGGAGCTGGTCACCGCCCTCATCGACGCCGCCAACGGCCGCGGCGGCACTGACAACATCACCGTCGTCCTCGTCCGCATCCTCGACGGCACGTCCTAGCGCACCAAACAGCGGGTCGTTCGATAGATGCGCAGTATCCCCTCCGCCCCGCGAATCTGGTGGCGCCCGTAGGGGTGCGATTCATCGCATCCGATCCCTCTCAGGATACGTAGATGGTTGATGCGAATCGAGATGCGCCCGATACGACGAGCGCGGTTCGAT
>DASRQW010000128.1 GCA_035696245.1 Longimicrobiaceae bacterium
CGCGCCCACGGCCGGAGCCCGCCCGTCGCCCGGTGACGCGGCAGATTCGCAGCCGGGCACGACGGTTCTTCCGCCGGGCGGCGGAACGGCGGGCGAAGATGCGGACGGGTTGCCGGCGAACGGGGCGCGGTTCACCTCGTCCGGCGACACGGGCGGGGCCGGGACGCCGAAACGGTCGCCCGAGGCCGAAGCGGCGGCGCGCGAACTGGCGCGGGCGCGTGCGGACTACGAGGCGGCGCTGCGGCGCTACGCGGAGCTGGCCGACCCGTCCTCGGGCGCGGACCCGGTGACGCGGCTGGACGCGCTGAACGGGCTGGTCGCCACCACGCGGACCGCCCTCGACCGGGCCCCCGGCGACCCGGTCACCAACGGATACCACCTGGCCGCCGTGGAGGAGCGCGACGCGCTGATCCGCCAGATGCGGCAGAACGAATCGACCTGGTTCTGAACACTCACGGAGACACGAAGATGAAGCACACGAGGATTGCGGCGCTGCTGGGCGCGCTTACGGTGCTGTGCGCCCCCGCGCTGGCGGCGCAGGGCCCCGGCGCCCAGGGACCCGGCCGCGGGTGGATGGGCATCGCCTTCAGCACCACCAGCGAGAACGGGCGCCCGGCGCGCACGGTGGTGGAGGAGGTCTTCCCCGGCTCGGCGGCCGAGAAGGCGGGGGTGCAGGCGGGCGACACGGTGGTCGCGATCAACGGCCGCGACGCCAGCGAGGAGGCGGTGACGCAGCTGCGCACGAACCTGCGGCCGGGCGAGACGGTGCGCCTGCGGGTGCGCCACGGCGGCCGCGACGCCGAGCGCGTGGTGGTGGCGGGCGCCCGTCCGGGCCCGGACCGCATCATCGCCGACCGGGTGATCCGCATCGGGCGCGACTCCATGCGGCAGCCCATGATCTTCCGGCTGGACTCGCTGGGCTCGCTGTCCATCGGCCCGGAGATGGAGCGGATGATGGGCGACAGCGTGCGTGTGCTGCTGCGCCGCCTGCCGCGTGACGGCCGCGTGCTGAGCGACAGCATCCGCCGCCACGTGGACAGCCTCGTCTTCCGCATGGACAGCCTTCGGACCCGCGTGCGAATCCTCAGCGACGGCCGCCTGCGCGCCTTCCGGATGGACACCACCGTGACGCGGGCCATGCGCGACGCCGAAGGACGCCGGCGCGAGATCGTGATCCGCACCGACCGGCTGCGGGGCGACGCGGAGCGCGTGCGGGTGGACGCCGAGCGGCTGCGCGGCCAGGCCGAGCGCTTCCGCGTGGAGGCGGGGAGGACGCCCTTCTTCATGGAGCTGGGCCGCCGTGCGGTGGCCGGCGCCGAGTTCACGGAGATGAACGCGGGCCTGGGCCGCTACTTCGGGACCAGCCAGGGCCTGCTGGTGGTGCAGGTCTCGCCCTCCACGCCCGCGGCGCGCGCCGGCCTCCAGGCGGGCGACGTGGTGACGAGCGTGGACGGGCAGGCGGTGCGCTCCGTCTCCGAGTTCCGCGCCCGGATGGCTCGCGGGAGCCAGGGCCGCGCGAAGGTGGTGGTGATGCGCGACCGCCGCCGCCGCGAGCTGAGCATGCAGTGGGACTCGCCCGAGGTCCGCACTTTCCAGCGCGTGCCCGCGCCTGCCCGGCCGCGTCAGCCCGCCCCGCCCGCGCCTCCGCGCAACTGACGCGGACGCTTCGAACGCTGAACGAGAGAGCCCGTCCGGAGCAATCCGGGCGGGCTCTCGGCTTTGCGGTCATCACTCGGCGACGTTGCCATCCATCGCAATGAACATAAGATTACGGCCGGCGATCTCTCCGCCCGGCATCTCCGCCCTTGCCGGTGTCGGGTCTTGCCAGGACACGTGCCCGTCGATCGCGGGCACCCGTCTCCCTTCTTCCTCATTCTTTTCCATTTTCCATTGGAGGACTCAGCCGTGCGGATACTCACCATCGCATTGGGCCGCCTTACACTGGTGATCGGCGTCGTGATCGCCCTCTTCATCCGTGATGCCTGGCGCGGCTTGGGCGCGGACCCCGATCGCTTCTACCTGGTCGCGCTCTGGCTCGGCGTCTCGGCCGTGATCGCGGCAGCGTGCTGGACGAGCGGCGCGGCGCTGGTCGGCGAGCGCTGGATGCCGGCGGCCGTGCAGAAGGCGGGGTTCGCCGGCAGCGCGGCGGGTGCAGCCCTGTCGCTGGCCATCGCCCTGTTCGGGCTCATGTCGGCCGCGCCCGAGGCGAGGGAGCTGCAGCTCTTCGTGATCCCCGCGTTGTTTCTGGGCGCGAACGCCTACGTGATCGGCCGCAGACGGACCGCCGTCGCGTGATCCGCCGGGGCGTGGGTGACGCGGCGGACGAGATCCGAAGCCATCTCCACGTGGCGGGCAAGGCGGATCGCCGGGTTACGGGCACGGAACTTCCCGGCTCGCCAGGATCCTGACGAACTTCGTGGGCCGGCGAGGAGCCATCCGATGTCCGATGCGCTGCGGTGGGTGGAGGTGGTCACGTACGGCGCGGTGTTCCAGGCCGACATGGCCGTGGCGATGCTGGAGGAGGCCGGCATCCCCGCGCGCGTGGGCGGCGGCGAGCACGTGGGCATCTTCGGGGCGGGGTTCCAGGGATGGACGAACCGTGGGGTTCCCGTCCTGGTCCCCCAGCACCGCGCGGACGAAGCACGCGAGCTGCTCGAAGAGACGCCCGCGGAGGACGAGGACGGAGACGAGTAGCCGCGCATCTCGCGGCTACGATAGAGCCCTGGCGCCGACGCGGTGCCAGGGCTCGTCGCGCCGATGCACCTTCGCCACGTCCGCCGGGCATCTGCGATGCGTCGCTAGATGGTCGTCTCGCCGGCGGACGAGGTGCGGCTGCGGAGATGCGCGGCCGTCCATCCACCGCTCGTCGCCGATCATCCATCGACCCGAGGGATGAAAGGTGGCCGGAACCCGCGGCCGGATTTCTGCGGGCAGCCCGATGGCTTCTCGCAACGCATCTCCACGTCGGCACACGAAACCTTGCGGAAGGTGGTCCATGCATCGCGCATCCGCCGTTCTGGCCGCAGCCGTGTCGCTCGCCGCTTGCTCGGGTGGCGACGGCGCCGGGCAGGGTCCGCCGGCCACGACCGGGCTGCGGCTCGTGGGGGTGGCGAGCGGCCTGGAATCGCCGCTCTATCTCACCGCCCCCGCGGGAGATGCGCGGCTGTTCGTGGTGGAGCAGCCCGGCCGCATCCGCATCGTGGAGAACGGCGCGCTGCTGCCCACGCCGTTCCTGGACATCACGGATCGCGTGAGCAGCGGCGGCGAGCGGGGGCTGCTGAGCGTGGCGTTCCACCCACGCTACGCGTCGAACGGGCTGCTGTACGTGGACTACACGGACCGCAACGGCGACACGCGCGTGGAGCGCTACCACGTGAGCGCGGACCGCAACCGGGCCGACCCCGCGAGCGCGCAGCTCGTCCTGGCCGTCGCGCAGCCGTTCGCGAACCACAACGGAGGGCTGGTGGCGTTCGGGCCCGACGGGATGCTGTACGTGGGCATGGGGGACGGCGGCAGCGGCGGCGACCCGCAGCGCAACGGGCAGAACCCGGCGGCGCTGCTGGGCAAGCTGCTGCGCCTGGACGTGGACGCGGCCCAGCCGTACGCCATCCCCACCGGAAACCCGTTCGCCGGCCAGCCCGGCCGCCGCGGGGAGATCTGGGCGACGGGCATGCGGAACCCGTGGCGCTTCTCGTGGGACCGCTCGACCGGGCTGCTGTACGTGGCCGACGTGGGCCAGAATGCGTGGGAAGAGGTGGACGTGGTGCCCGCCGCGGCCGCCGGGCTCAACTACGGCTGGAACACGATGGAGGCCACGCACTGCTTCCAGCCCTCGTCGGGATGCTCGACGGCGGGGCTCACGCTGCCGGTGCTGGAGTACGGGCACGCGGACGGCTGCTCGGTCACGGGCGGCTACGTGTACCGCGGCGCGGCCATGCCGTCGCTGCGGGGCACGTACTTCTACGCGGACTACTGCGGCGGCTGGGTGCGCAGCTTCCGCTTCACGGCCGGTGCGGTGACGGAAGGGCGTACTTGGGAGCTGGGGCAGCCCGGCAGCATCCTCTCGTTCGGCGAGGACGCGGCGGGCGAGCTGTACGTGCTGTCGGCACAGGGCAAGGTCTTCCGCCTGGCGCCCGCGTGAACGGCGCATCGGGAGATGGACGGCCCGCGCTGCCGCGGGGGATTGCGGCGCCGCGCCCGGTGGATTATTGAGACAGGAGCCCGCCCGCCCTGTGCGCGCGGTCCCGTCCTCCACCACCACCCGCGGAACATGACTCTCTCGCACCCGCTCGCCGCCGCTGCCCGCCGCGCGGCGCTCCCGCTCGCCCTGGCCGTCGTAGCCCTCGCGCCCTGCCGCACGCTCGCGCAGGCCGCGGCGTCCGCATCGCCCGCATCGCCCGCATCGCCCGCATCTTCCGTCTCGTCGTCGCAGCCGGCGGCGGCGGAGTGGGGGATCGTGATCCACGGCGGCGCGGGCGTGATCACGCGCGAGAGCATGACGCCCGCGCGCGAAGCGGAGTACCGCGCGAAGCTGGCCGAGGCGCTGGCGGCGGGGCACCGCATCCTGGAGCGCGGGGGCAGCAGCCTGGACGCGGTGCAGGCGGCGATCAACGTCATGGAGGACTCGCCGCTCTTCAACGCGGGCAAGGGCGCGGTGTTCACGCACGAGGGCCACAACGAGATGGACGCGGCCGTCATGGACGGGCGCACGCTGGCGGCGGGCGCGGTGGCGGGGGTGCGGCACATCAAGAACCCCATCGACCTGGCGCGCGCGGTGATGGAGCACTCGCCGCACGTGATGCTTTCCGGCGAGGGCGCGGAGGAGTTCGCGCGGTCGCGCGGCTTCGCGATGATGCCGGAGAGCTACTTCCGCGTGGAGAGCCGCTGGCAGGCGCTGCAGAAGGCGCTGGACGACGAGCGCCGCGCAGCCGCGGGCGACACCACCCGGCGACCGCAGGCCATGTACTCGGTGCCCGACGAGCGCAAGTTCGGCACGGTGGGCGCGGTGGCGCTGGACAAGGCCGGCAACCTGGCGGCGGGCACCAGCACGGGCGGCACCACGAACAAGCGCTGGGGCCGCATCGGCGACTCGCCGGTGATCGGGGCGGGCACGTACGCCAACAACCGCTCGTGCGGCGTCTCGGCCACGGGCGTGGGCGAGTTCTTCATCCGCAACGTGGTGGCACACAGCATCTGCGCGCTGGTCGAGTACCGCGGCATGAGCGTGAAAGATGCGGCTGACGCCATCGTCATGCACCAGCTGGTGGAGCAGCACGGCGACGGCGGCGTGATCGTGATGGACGCGCACGGCAACGTGGCGACGCCCTTCAACACGCCGGGCATGTACCGCGGCCGCATGATGGCCGACGGCAAGGTGGAGGTTTCGATCTTCCAGAACTGACGCGTCCCGTCCGGGACGCCGTCCGGGTTCTCGGCCTGTCCGGCCACTGTCGAAGCATCCTCAATGGCGGCGTCCTCGCCGGATGGAAGCGGACCGGGAGACGAACGGCGGATGGAGGATATGCGCGTGCGCGAGGTGCTGGAGACCTGCCTGTACGCCCACGACCTGGACGCGGCGGAGAGCTTCTACCGCTCGGTCCTGGGCCTGGAGCTGATCGGCCGCGTGGAGGGAAGGCACGTCTTCTTCCGCTGCGGCCACCGCGTCTTCCTCGTCTTCAACCCGGCGCGCACCCGCGAGCCGGGCGGCGAGCTGCCTCCGCACGGCGGCTCGGAAGAGGCGCACGTGGCGTTCGCCGTGCCCGGCGACGAGATCGGTGCCTGGCGCGCGCACTTGGAACGCAAGGGCGTAGAGGTGGAGAGCGACGTGAGCTGGCCGCGCGGCGGGCGCTCGGTCTACTTCCGCGACCCCGCGGGCAACAGCGTGGAGCTCGCCACCCCCCGCATCTGGGCCATCCCCGAAGAGGCCGCCTTCGGCATCCCCCAGTCTCCCGAAGGCGAAGCCGCGGACTGACGGCGCGTTCGTCTCGTCAGGTAAGTGCCGGTTTTTCGAAGTGCTCGTGCGGCGAAAGGAGATCGGAGCGTACCGCGACGGCGCCCCCTCCCCCAGCCCCTCCCCCAAAACTGCCTGGGGGAGGGGGCCTATTCCACGGTTGGAGTGGGGCTTGCACGGGTTGATACTTCGGAACGGATGGTTAATTCTGCGTGTGGAGACTGTGGTCTCGCCGCGTGTCCTCCGCATGACCCTGGCTAACGGCGCGCAGGTACTGCTTCACCCATCATTGACCGAGCCGACACGCGCACTTTTGGTCTCCCCTCCCCCAGGCAGTTTGGGGGGAGGGGCCGGGGGAGGGGGCCCTCTCCATCACGACACCCCGCCAGCCACCCGCTTGCAATCCCACGCACCCGATTTCGCTCGTTCCAGGCTCGGGACGGCCGGCTGTCGCACCGCCGAGGTGGTGGATGGCGAGACGGGGGCGAGGTTCCCGGCGCTCGTCATGTATCCGTCCGCTACGGCGGAGAGGGCGGAGCGGATCGGGCCGTACGTGGTGGACGTGGCGATGGACGGGCCGGTGGCGGCGGGGAGCTTCCCGCTGGTGATCGTGTCGCACGGAACGGGCGGATCGCACCTGGCGTACCGCACGCTGGCGATGCACCTGGCGCGTCGCGGCTTCGTGGTGATGCTGCCCGAGCACCCGCGCAACAACCGCAACGACGACTCGCTCTCCGGCACGGACACGATCCTCGCGGACCGCCCGCGGCAGGTGAGCGCGACGATCGACTGGGCGTACGCCGACGCGTCGCTCGGTCCGCATCTCGTTCCAGGTGCGGTCGGCGTGATCGGGCATTCGCTGGGCGGGTACACGGCGCTCGCGCTTGCCGGCGGCGTGCCCACGGCGTTCGGACACGAGACGGCGGATGGGCAGCCGCGCACGGTGCCCGTCACGCCGGATACACGGGTGAAGGCGGTGGTGCTGCTGGCGCCGGCTACTCCGTGGTTCATGGCACCCGGCGCGCTGGACGCGGTTCGCATCCCCATCCTCATGCGTTGCGCGGAGAAGGACGAGCACACCTCGATCTGGCATGCCGGCGTGGTGCGGAACGGCGTGCCGGGGGACACGCCTGTGGACTTCCGGATCGTGCCGAACGCAGGCCACTTCTCGTTCCTGAGCCCGTTTCCGGAGGCGATGACGAGCCCGGCGTTCCCGCCGTCGCAGGACCCGCCGGGCTTCGACCGCGCGCGGTTCCACGAGGAGCTGTACGCGGAGGTCGAGGCGTTCCTGCGCCGCGTGCTCTGATCCGCCGCCTGCATCTACGGTCGATGCACGGCTGCCTGTCGTCTCCAGTCGGCCACTGCTTCGTCACCCGCTCGATCCGCTCGATCCGCTCGATCCGCTCGATCCGCTCGACGGTACGATCTCGCCTCGGCGGACGACGACGCAAGCGCTGACCGACCGCGCGGAGAGCACGTGACTTGCTCGGGCGGGCGGGATGCGCTCACTTCTGGCGGTGGATCTGGGGCTGCGGACGGGGCTCGCGCTCTTCGGCGACGACGGGCGGCTGCGGTGGTACAGGTCGCAAAACTTCGGGACGGCGGCGCGCCTGCGGAGAGCAGTGCACGGGCTGCTGGGCACCCTGCCGGAGCTGGCGTGGGTGGTCGTGGAAGGCGGCGGCAGCCTGGCCGAGATCTGGGAGAAGGAGGCGGAGCGGCGCGGCATCCCCAGCATCCGCATCGGGGCGGAGGTGTGGCGCGAGCGGCTGCTGCTGCCGCGCGAGCAGCGCTCCGGCCGGATGGCGAAGCACAACGCGGACGACTTCGCCCGCCGCGTGATCGAGTGGTCCGGCGCGCCGCAGCCCACGTCGCTGCGCCACGACGCCGCGGAAGCCGTGGTGATCGGGCTGTGGGGCGTGCTGGAGGTGGAGTGGCTGGACCGCCTGCCGCCGGAGCTGAGCCGCTGAGCCGCCGCGCATCTCCCGACATCGAAACCTTTCCGCATCTCCCGCCCGTAACACACTCGCACGATTGACGATGCGGCGCAGCCGGCCCCGCACCTTCCCGTCCCACACGCTTCCCTTACGCATGCGACTTCGCTTCCGCGCCCGCGCGGCGCTTCCCGCGCTGGCACTCGCGCTCGCGCTTCACCCGCCCGGCGCGCACGCGCAGCGGCACCGGCGCACGCACCCGCACACGGACACGCCGCCCCAGCTTCCCGCCGCGCTCGACACCTTCGTGAACGACTATGCGGGCCTGCTCACGCCCGAGGACCGCGACGGCATCCGCGCCACGCTCTCGCGCGTGCGGCGGGAGACGGGCGTGCAGGCGACGGTGCTCACCATCGGCTCGCCGCGCGACTACCCGGCGGGCGATATGGCGCTGGAGCCGTTCGCCACGCGGGTGTTCAACGCGTGGGGCGTGGGCGATTCGCTGCGCAGCAACGGCATCCTGGTGCTGGTCGCGCTCCACGAGCGCGCCGTGCGGGTGGAGCTGGGCTCGTCGTACCCGCCGGGGATGGAGGGGAGGATGCGGGAGGTGGTCGACGGCACCATCCTGCCGCGCTTCCGCGAGGGCGACTACAGCGCGGGCATCCGCGAGGGGGTGGATTCGGTGCTGGCCGCCACCGCCGTCACGGAGCCGGTGCGCACGGCGGCGGGCGTGGTCCACGATCCGCCGGAGGGGGTCGCGTCGCCGGCGGTGGTCGGCATCCTGGCCGCGGTGCTGATCGCGGCTGCGGGGATCGCGTTCACCATGTGGTCTGCCGAGCGGCCGGACTGTCGCTACTGCACGGGCTGCGGCGGCAAGATGCGCCCGCTGCCGGAACCGGCGCGCACCGAGGCGCTGAGTGCGGGGCAGAAGAAGGAGGAGGAGATCGGGTCCGTGGCGCACACCGTGTGGGGCTGCGCCTGCGGGCGGCACGAGACCACGTCCGCGGTGCGCGACGACCGCTGGACGGCGTGCCCCGAGTGCGCGGCCCGCACGCTCGCCATCTCCCGGCGCGTGCTGGTGCAGCCCGCGGGCGGCGTGAGCGGCGTATCGGAGGTGACGCAGGTCTGCCGTAGCTGCGGCCTCCACACCCGCGACGTGGTGCCGGTGATGTACACGTCGTCGTACGGCTACGGCTCGCACCATCACCACGGCTCCTCCGGCGGCTCGTCGTCCAGCAGCGGAGGAGGAGGGGGTGGCGGTGGGGGCGGGAGCAGCTTCGGCGGCGGCAGCTCGTCCGGTGGGGGCGCGAGCGGAAGCTGGTGAGGCGAAGGCGATGATCGAACGGGCATCGGCCGGTCGGCTCGCCTTCGGAATGCAATGACACGAATCGAAACACCCTCTCCCGCGGTCTGCTGGAGAGGGTGTTTCCGATCTGGATCGCCGGACGACGATGTCGACGGGGAGCCGCTGCCGTGCGGCTACTCGGACGCTGCGGAGGCCGGTGCCTCGGCTTCGGCGTGCCAGGCGGCGAGGAGCTCGGCCTCGCGCTCGGGGTCGAAGCCGCCGGGGGGCGTGGTCTCGGGCGGGTCGGCCTCATCCGCCGCCAGGTGGTCGCGGATGGTGTCGGCCACCGGGCGCAGCTTCAGGCCGGCGGCGAGCGCGCGGGCGTTGCTGGTCAGGAAGAGGTCGTTGTCGTCGGCAGGCGCCCAGAGCGGCATCTTCTTCCACTCGTCGTCGCGGCCCAGGAACTCGTCCGGGATCCACGTGACCGACGCGTCGCCGCCGGTGACGGCGCGCATCTCGTCCAGCATCCCCTGCATGGTCAGCGTCTCCGCCGGGCCCACGAGGTTGAACGTGCCGCCCGCGCCGGCCTCCACCCGGTCGAGGACGAAGGCGGCCAGGTCGCGCACGTCCAGCACCTGCACGGGGCGCTCGGGGTCGCCGGGCGCGGCCATCTCGCCGCCCTGCGCGATGCGCTTGGCCCAGTACAGGAAGCGGTTCATGTAGTCGAACGGGCCCACGATGATGCCGGGGCGCACGATCAGGTTGCGGCCGGCCATCACCTCCTGCACCACCTGCTCGCAGGCGACCTTGAGGCCACCGTACGTGTCGTTGGTGATCTCCGTGCTCTCGAAGTCGGCCGGGTGCAGCGGCGCGTCCTCGTTCGGCGGGCCGCCCTCGCCGGTGTAGACGGAGATGGTGGAGACGAAGGCGTACATCCCCACGCTGTCCTTGAGCGCCTCGGCAGATGCGCGGACGTCTGCCGGCAGGTAGCCGGCGGGGTCGATCACGGCGTCCCAGGTGCGGCCGGCCAGCGGCTCCAGGCTCTCCTTGCGGTCGCCGGTGATGCGCTCGACCTCGGGAAAGAGCTCGGGGTTCTTCTTCCCGCGGTTGAACATCGTCACCTCGTGCCCGCGCGCGAGCGCGGCCTCCACGATGTGGCGCCCCACGAACCGCGTGCCTCCCATCACCAGCAGCTTCATCGCGTTCTCTCCGGTACGGTGGATTCCATGTTTGTCACGCCGCGGCCTTTCCGGCCCTGCGGCAGGTTCGTTTCATTGTTCGATCAGGCTCACACGGCCACGGGAGATGCGTATCCGTAGTTGTTTCGCGCCCGAGGCTCCGCCTGGCGAGTAAACCCGCGGCTATGACGGCACGAAGGCCGCCTGCGCGGCCTGCACCTTCAGCATCTCGGCGCCCGGATGTGTCTACGCGTTCGGACGAGGAGCAGGCCCCGCGGAGAATCACCCGATGCGCAGTGGACGCCGACGCCGCCCCACCGCAGGCGCGCAGCGCCGAGTCGCCACCGCCCCGGCAGCGAGGGCCCAACCTCGACCCCTACCAAACTCGGACATGCGCTAATGGCGTGCCTTCCCCCGCCTGCGGGGGAGGGCAGGCGAGTTTTACGAGCCGGGTGAGGGCCTACCCCGCTATCGCCCCCCAAACCGCCGCGGTATCCGACAGATCGTCGAACAGATAATCCGGCCCGCACGCCGCCAGGTCGTCCAGCGAGTGCACGCCGGTGGCGACGGCGATGGTCCGGACGCCCAGGTGCTCGCCGCAGGCGATGTCGAACGGCGTGTCGCCGATGATGACGATCTCCTTGCCCGCGAACTCCACCCCGGTCCGCTTCTTCGCGCGCTCGGCGGCCACCGCGGGAAGCTCCGGCCGGTCCGCGTGGTCCGACCCGAACGCGCCCACGAGGAAACGGTCGAAGCCGATGCCCGCCGCCTGCACCTTGATGCGCGCGCCGGCCTGCACGTTCCCCGTCAGCAGCCCGAGCACCACGTCGCCGCCCTCGGCCTCTATGCGGTCCAGCAGCGCGGGGACGCCGGGGAGCGGGTGCACGTCCGCCCGGCCGATCTCGCGCTGGAGGTTGGCGAGGTACGCGTCCCAGAACTCCGGCAGCCGCGCCTCCACGTCAGCCTTCGCCATGCCCGCGGACGCGAGCAGCTCGGTCACGATCTGCGGGTCGGTGCGCCCGGCGAAGGAGTACGAGCCCACCGGCCCCGTCTGCCCGAAGACCGCCGTGAGCGCGTCGGTCACCGCGCGCCGCCCAGCGCCGCCGGCCGTGAGGAGCGTACCGTCTATGTCGAACAGCACCAGCCGCTTCATTCGTCCACACCCGCGCGGAAGGGAGCGGCGCCGGCTCTCGGC
>DASRQW010000129.1 GCA_035696245.1 Longimicrobiaceae bacterium
GGGCGAGGGCCGAGAGCGCGGCGGCTAACGGGAGCTTCGTGCGGATGCTTCTCATGCTTCTGCTTCGCGGCGGGAACGGAAGAGGGACGGCGGCCGTGCGCACGGTGTGGCGCCGGGTCGGCCGGACGGAAGCGCGGACGGAGGGGAACGGGCCGATGGACCGGCCTTCAACCCTAACGAATCCGGAGGGCGGGGCAACGAGCCCCCGCCCTCCGGTGTTCACTGCGGTGCCGCGGGGCGGATCAGCCCTGCAGGCAGCCCTTCTGGCCGCTGGTGTTCAGGAAGCCGGTGCCGGCCGTGTACGCCGCGTTCGACCACTCCATCTGGAGCTTCCAGACCGAGCCGTTGGTGAACGTCACCGGAGCGTGGAACGCCCAGGCGCACTTGTCGCCGTTCTCCTGGCCGCTCGCGTCGTACCAGCCGCCGTTGCGCGGGTCGGTGATCGCCTCGGACAGCTCGTGCGCCGTCACGCTCGCCACGGCCGAGAGGCCCTGCGAGTGCGTGGTCCACGTGTCCTGCGGGTCGCAGCCGGCGATGCCGTCGATGTTGGGCATGTACGCCACCTGCACCGGCTTGCCACCCGTGCACGTGCCGTAGCTGTGCCACGCGCAGTAGCTGACGTGGCCGGCGCCCGTCGACGTGTAGATGAAGTAGACGCCGTTCGGGTCGGGGTTGTTGCCGGTGATCTTGCACGCCTCGGCGACGGCGCCGGAGACGGTCAGCGCCTTGCTGGGCGGCGTGGACGTGTCGATCACGTGGCCCAGGTACGTGGTGGTCGCGCTGACCTGGCCGTTCAGGCCCGTGTACTCGGTATTGGTCGCCGCGTAGGCACTGCTGCCGAAGCCGCTGAAGAAGCTGTCGAGGCCCGTGATCTTGTCGCCCGCGAACGACGCGGTGTTCCACTGCGAGCCCCAGAAGATCGCCTGCGTCTTCGCCGCGACCAGGATGTTGCCGTTGTGGAGGGTCATCAGCGCCGACGTGGTGGCACCGTTCGACGGCTGGGCCTTCTGGCCCTTCGCCGGGTGCATGTGCGGCTCGGCGGCGCCGTGCATGACCGGGGCGTCCACGAAGTCCTTGGCCGACTTGCCGCTCATGGCGGTGGGCGACTGGTCGGTCGTGCCGCAGGCGGCGAGGAAGCTAGCAGCGAACAGAAGGGACAGCTTCTTCATGGAACGGGGCTCCACTGAACGGGTGGGACCCGGCGTCGAACGGACGTTCGAGCGGGGTGCTATCCATAAAGGCAAGAGCGGGCCCGTTTTCGGGCGGCATGCGTGCGGTGGATAACCCTCTGTCGGATAGTCGTTTAGAGACTTACGGCCTATTTGGCGCGCCGACATCTTGTGGTGCAGTATGCACCAAAATGAATCACTATCCACGTGGTTGGAGCCCGATAACTCACTGCAAGCTGATCGCGTGCAGCGGCTAATATTCCTACGTAATACTATACAGCGTAATAAATGTGCCTTTCATGCGCATATTTCCCCACTTGGGGGCGGCCGAAAAGCAACGAAGGCGTCAAAGACCCGATTGCGATCATCGAGACGGCTACACAGGCGGATCAATGGTGCGTTCTGGTGCGAACGTCCGAGGAGGTAGGCTGCGGGAGGGATACGCACTGTTTTTCAGGCGCAGACGTTCTGGCAGGGACGTGGGAGCATTCCGCCGACCGAGCGTAGCCTTCCCGCGATCTGCGGGCCTGGTGACGACGTGCGGCTGATCGGAAGCGCACGGGCCGCTGCCGCGCCGGGCAAACCTTTGCGGCGTGGCGGCGCGGCCCGTATCTTCCCGTCCGATTTCCGCCCGGCCGTGCAGCGGCCGCCCGCACCCGAAACGACTGAAGCGGCTACGCGCGCGCCACCCGGCGCGCGTCGGAGCCCTGAGCGAAAGGGAGACCCCCGATGGCAGAGAGCGCACGCGGAGTGGTCGTGCCCGCCCGGCACCAGGCCGAGCTTCCGCGCGACCGGATGATCCTGGCCGAGGCGCCCGACACGGAAGCCATCGAGATGGACGTGGTGTTCGCGGGCGCGGGTCCGGCCGGTCTGGCGGGCGCCATCGAGCTGGCGCGCCTGTGCAAGAAGGACGGCGAGTCCGGCGGCTCGATGGGCGAGCTGCAGATCGCCGTGCTGGACAAGGCATCGTCGCTCGGCGAGCACAACCTTTCCGGCGCCGTCATCAACCCGCGGGCGTTCAAGGAGCTGTTCCCCGAGCTGGAGGAGAGCGACTTCCCGTTCCGCCAGAAGGTGGACAAAGAGACGGTGGCGCTGCTCACCGAGACGGGCAGCTACCGCATCCCCACGCCGCCGCCCATGCACAACCAGGGCAACTACACCGCCTCCATCTCCGAGGTGGTGCGCTGGCTGGGCGAGAAGGCCGAGGGGCTGGGCGTGAACGTGCTTCCCGGCTTCCCGGTGGACTCGCTGCTGGTGGACGGCGACCGCGTGCGGGGCGTGCGCACCGTGCCGTCGGGCCTGGACCGCGGCGGCCAGCCGGGCGGGCGCTACGAGGCGCCGACCGACGTGACGGCGCAGGTCACGGTGCTCGCCGAGGGCACCCGCGGTGCGCTCACGCAGGCGTACCGCTCGTGGCGCGGCATCGAGTCGGCCAACCCGCAGATCTACGCGCTGGGCGTGAAGGAGGTGTGGGAGGTCAAGGAGCCGCTGGACCGCATCGTCCACACGCTGGGGTGGCCGCTGCCGCGCGACGCGTTCGGCGGCAGCTTCATGTACCCGCTGGGCGGCAACCTCGTCGCGCTGGGCCTCGTGGTCGGGCTGGACTACCGGCAGACCACGCTGGACGTGCACCAGCTGCTCCAGCGCATGAAGCTGCACCCCTTCTTCCGCAAGCACCTGGAAGGCGGTGAGATGGTGGAGTGGGGCGCGAAGACGATCCCCGAGGGAGGCTACTACTCGCTGCCCGCCCGGCGCGTGGGCCACGGGCTGATGATGGTGGGCGACGCGGCCGGCTTCGTGGACGTGCCGTCGCTCAAGGGCATCCACTACGCCATGCAGTCCGGCATCTACGCGGCCCGCGCGGCGTTCGCGGCCATCAAGGGCGGCGACGTCTCTTCCGAGGCGCTGGCGGAGTACGACCGCATGATCGACCACAGCTACGTGGTCGAGGACATGTACCGCACGCGCAACATGCGGCTGGCGTTCAAGGACGGGTTCTTCGTGGGCGGCGTGAAGGCGGGGCTGATGACGCTCACCGGCGGCCGCGTCCCCGGCGGGCAGATCGACATGCACCCCGACGCCGTGGTGCCGCGCAGGGTCACCCCCGAGGCGCCGTTCGTGCCGGACGGGAAGCTGACGTTCAGCAAGGTCGACGCGGTGTTCAAGTCCGGCAACCAGACCCGCGACGACATCCCGTCGCACCTGATCGTGGGGCAGGACGTGTCTGCCGAGGTCGCCACGCTGTACGAGCACCTGTGCCCGGCGGGCGTGTACGAGCGGCAGGGCGACAAGCTGGTGGTGAACGCGCCCAACTGCATCGACTGCAAGGCGACGGACGTGATCGGCCCGCGTTGGACGCCGCGCGAGGGTGGCAGCGGGCCGGCTTACAAGCAGATGTAGTTCTCAGGCTTACAAGCAGATGTAGTTCTCAGGCGCGTCGGACGAGTCTGTCGGGGTTCGTCCGGACGCCACGGCAGGTCGAGCGGGTCTCCGTCTCCGGACGGAGACCCGCTTCGCTTCGGATGCGGTGGTCGTGGCGGTCCGCTCCGGAGCCGGCCGGGCGATACAGCCTGCCCGCCCGTCTCCTCCGCGGGGTCGGCGAGCCTCCTCCTCCGGCCAACGGTACTGCTGTTGGCCTCCGTCCGGGGTCTCCCCGCCCGGCGGGAGCCTCGCGCATCACGCACGCGGACGCATCCCGCCGCGCGAGTCTCCCGCCGTACATCTCGCTATGGGTACTGCGGAACGACATCGCCTCTCCCTGCTTCTCGTCCCTCCCAACCGCTTCCACCGCAAGCAGTTCTCCCCTCTCCCGCTTGCGGGGGAGGGGCCGGGGGAGGGGGCGCCCTTCCGCATGCGATACATCTTCGGCATCATCCCGTTTGCACTCCTCACCCTCTGCGGGCAACTTCACCGCATGAGCCGTCCCGCATCTCTTGACCTCCCGGACGCGATCCGCCGCGGCTACGACGCCGAGGCGGCGCGGTACGACCGCCGCTGGGCGACGTACAATCGGCGCAGCCTCGCACTGCTGCTCCCACATCTCCCGTCTAACACCGGCGCGCTCCTGGACGTCGGCTGCGGCACGGGCAACCTGCTCGCGGCGCTCGCCGGGCGCGGCGCGCTGCCACCCACGTACGCGGGCGCGGACCCATCCGCGGGGATGCTGGCGGTCGCGCGGGCCAAGGCGGAGGCGCTGGGGCTCGCGTCGCGCGCTGCATTCGTGCAGGCGCCCGCGGAGGCGCTGCCGTTCGCGGACGCGGAGTTCGACATGGTCGCGGCGGCATCGTCGCTCCAGTTCTGGGCGGAGCCGCAACGCGCGCTGGCGGAGGTTCGGCGCGTGCTGCAGCCGGGCGGGCGGTTCGCGACGGTGGACTGGTGCCGCGACTTCCGCTCCATGCGCCTGCTCGACGGCTGGATGCGGCTGCGCGGGACGAAGTACCATCGCATGTACTCGTCGGCCGAGCTGGTTTCGCTGCTTCTGGCGTCGGGGTTTCAGTTGGAGACGATGACGCGGAAGAAGATCGGGCCGATGTGGGGGCTGATGGTTGCGGTGGCCGTGCGGCAGTGAATTTCTCGGCGTGCGAGGTGCGGTTCTGAGGATTCGTTGCGGGCGGAGAGACGGGCTGACACGCAGGTCAGCCCCTACATAGTCCGGGGGACGAGGCGTTTCTGCGGCACGAGGGACGGTGGGTAATCGCGGTGCGGATGTGGGTGTTGTGCGGGGTAGCGCGGGGTTTGCTGGAGGACGGGTGATCGGAGGTTTCGAGAACCCTGCTCCCGCGAGCGTATGCCGGCGAAGAACAAGGACCTGCACGGGAACGTGCCGGAGTCGTGCGAGGTCGCGCTGCTGCTGATCGACGTCATCAACGACATGGAGTATCCTGGGGGCGACCTCATCGTACAGCACGCGGTGCCCATGGCGCGGCGGCTGCGCGACTTGGCCGGCCGCGCGCGCGAGGTGGGCGTACCGGTGGTGTACGTGAACGACAACTTCGGGCGCTGGCAGTCGGACTTCCGCAAGGTGTACGAGCATTGCGCGGCAGAGGGCGTGCGCGGCTGCGAGGTGTGCCGCATGCTGGAGCCGCACGACGACGACTACTTCGTGCTCAAGCCCAAGCACTCCGGCTTCTACTCCACCACGCTCGACACGCTGCTGGACTACCTGGGCGCCAAGACGCTGGTGCTCACGGGCATGGCCGGCAACTCGTGCGTGCTCTTCACCGCCAGCGACGCCTTCATGCGCGACTTCCACGTGGTGGTGCCGCCGGACTGCACCGCGTCGCAGACCGCCGCGGCGAACGACAATGCGCTGGACCAGATGCGCGAGGTGCTGAAGGCCGAGCTGATCCCGTCTGCCGAGATCGACTTCGCGGAACTGCAGCGCCGCGCCCGCGAGATCGACGCGGGGGAGGAAGCCGCCGCGCAGTCCTAGCCGCCGACGGGCGGCCGCGATGGCCACGTGCCGCCGCGCATCTCCCGAACGGCCGGGCTGCCGCGCATCCGCCGTGGTGCGCGCGGAAAGGCAGCGGGAGGTTGCCAGCGGGATGGATTCCCTGTAACTTGTTGGCTCTACGCTCGTTCCCTCGCAGGTCCCGCCGGGTCTCCGGCTCTTCTCCACCCGATTTCTCGAAGAGGGCCATGGCCGGCCACGCATCTCCCAACACCACGATCTCGCAGGACGCGTTCTCGGTGGCGCCGCAGCTCATTGGGCTGCCGCTCGCGAGCGCCAAGCGCCGCGCGGCGGCGATGGCGGTCGACCTGCTGATCGTGGCCGTGCTGGTGAACCTGGGCGGCGGCACCCTGCTGGGGCTGGGCGCCGCGGCGCTCTTCTTCAGCATGGCGACCAAGCGGGCCGCGTCCGGCCGCAAGCTGAGCCTGGTTTTCCGCGGCGTGGGCGCGGTGGTGCTCTTCTACATGGCGTTGGGGCTGTGGCACCGCGCCACGCGCGCCATGTCGTCGGCCGGGTCCAGCGTGGTGGAGGCGCTGGCGACCAGCTCCGCGGGGCCCGCGGTGGACGTGAACGGCAAGAAGGTCCCGGTGGCGAGCGGGCTGCTCATCGCGCCGGACATGCTGGAGCTGGAGAAGGCCGAAGACCGCCCCGCCGCCGAGGCGGCCGCGAAGAAGCTGGTGGGCCACATGCACGGCGCGGGCATGGGCGAGCGCGAGATCCGCGGCGCGGTGGGCGACCTGGCGCGCGACCGCGACCGCCCGTGGATGGGCGAGGTGCTGAGCGGCGCGACCGGGCTGGACCTGGCTCCCAAGCCGGTTCCGTCGGACTCGCTGGCGATCGCGTACGGCGCGGCGCTCGCGAAGAAGGACGCGCCCGCCGCCGCCCAGCTTCGCCCGCAGCTCACCGCCGCCCTCGCCGCCGACACGCTGGCCGATGCCGAGGCGCGCATCGGCAAGCTGGAATCGGCCAACGAGGAGCTGAAGGACGCGGCCGAGTCAGCGAAGGACCAGCCCGGCCCCGGCATCCTGAAGGTGCTGGGCAACGCGGCCGACGACCTGGGGCTCAGCTTCGGGTGGATGGCGCTGTACTTCACGGGGTTCCTCGCGCTGTGGCAGGGCCAGACGCCGGGCAAGCGCATCGCCGGCATCCGCGTGATGCGGCTGGGCGGCGAGAAGATCACCTTCTGGGCGGCGTTCGAGCGGTACGGCGGCTACGCGGCGTCGGTGTTCACGGGCTTGCTCGGCTTCGCGCAGATCCTGTGGGACCGCAACCGCCAGGCGCTGCACGACAAGATCGTGGAGACCGTCGTCGTCCGCGTCTGACCACCCGCTGCGCCGCACAGGACGAAGGCCGCATCGCCCCGCGATGCGGCCTTTGTCGTTCTGCGAATGCGTCCCCTGAGATGCGTGTCGGGAGATGCGTGTCGGGAGATGCGTTTGGAGAGATGCGTCGCGACCGAAGGTCCGCCCGGGCGCGTAAACGCGCGGGCTACGACGCGCGAAGACCGCTGCGCGGCCTGCTGCCGTGACATAGAACCGTTTCGGAGGTAGTCCGCTCCGCAGTTCATCTACGGCCCGCATCTACATCGCTGCTCATCCTAACGCTGTTGGGGAAGGAGAAGGCAGCGGGTGCCCGGCCCGATTCTTGACCATCGCGGGCCGGGAACGCACACGGACACGTCCCCGCCCGGAGGCCAGGATCAGCACGCTCACGGCCCGCCGCACCCCGAAGCCGGCCCAGTCGCGGGCGCCCCAGGACCCCGACCGCACGCTCACGCCGGACCTGGAGCTCATCGGCGGCGAGCACGACGACCCGGTGCTGGCGCACTGGCAGGGCAACGTGGGCGCGCCGCTGGCGCTGGACCTGGCCCCGCCGCTGGAGGGCGAGGTGCGCCACATCGACCTGCTCTCGTGGAACATCG
>DASRQW010000130.1 GCA_035696245.1 Longimicrobiaceae bacterium
TACTACACGCTGAAAGGGATCAACGTCGCGCAGCCGGGATACGCGGGCCGTGGGATCGGTCGGATCGCTCCCACCAAGTGGGCCATCAATCTGTACGAACCGCAGGATGATCGCGGCTCTCCGTACGCGATGAGAAAGTTCCTGATCTACAATGACCCGGCGACCCTTCCCAAGGGGAAGGCCCTGGGCGACACGCTCAAGCTGGCCTGGAACAAGGAGACGACGAACGATCCGCTCTGGCCGAGTCCCAGGAAGTGGGACTGGATCAACGACGTGGATCCCACCGGCGGCTACCAGTACAACGACCAGCCCTACCTCCGGCTCGCGGAGACCTACCTGCTTCTCGCGGAAGCGCAGTTCAAGCAAGGGAAGCTGGATGAGGCGGCGCAGAGCCTCAACGCGCTACGGACCCGCTCCCATGCCTCGCAGATCACGGCGAGCCAGGTGACCCTGGACTTCATCCTGGATGAGCGCTCGCGGGAGCTCCTCTCGGAAGAGCACCGGCGCTACACGCTGCTGCGCACCGGCACCTGGATGGATCGGACGCGAAAGTACAACCCACTCACGGCTCCGTTCATCACCGCGCGTGACACGCTGCTTCCCATCCCGCAGGGCGTGATCGACGCGAATCTCAGCAAGGGTATGAGGCAGAACCCCGGGTACTGATCGCGGTCTGCCCGAGGTACTGATCGCCGTTAGGCGGTTCCCCGCTGGGGGGAACCGCCGTGCCGGGTCGTTTCCGCCAACACCAGGTAAGGACTCTCTGAGCCATGCATCTTCGAACTGTCTCCCGTCAGCTCGCCCCGGCGCTGCTCCTGGTCGCGGCCGGCGCGTGCCGATCCGCATCGTCGATGCAGACGCTGACGGACTCCGGCTCACCGCCCACCGGGGCATCGGCCCTGGAGAGCGCGGACCTCTGGAACTATCCGAACCGGAACTTCTTCCGCTGCGTCGTCCTGAAAGCCGACTCCACTCCACTCCTCTTCGAAGATGGCCGGCCCGTGGGTAAGGCTGGAGAGTACGTGGTCCGAACCAGCGCTACCCGCTACGACGGCGCGCCCCGCGGCGCCAACCCGGTGGACCGGATGTCGTGCCGCCCGGGAGAGATCCGGCTGGACGCGCACGAGGCGCTCGAGACCACTCGCGGGCTCCTGCACTTCCACAAGGGCGGCCAGGGCTACTCGGATTCCCGAGTTCCATACGGTCACATCGAGGCGGCCGACATCGTCGGCGGTGACGAGGTGGCCACCCAACGGGCACGCTCGCTTCCGACGGAATGGGGCGCCCCCAGCGCGGCCGCTGGCGGAGGGTGGAACGAGAAGCTCCGTAACGGCCGCGGTTGCGAGGCGGTGCCCGGGCAGGAGTTCCGCATCGCCCTCGTCCCGCAGGGCAGCCCCGACGCGCTTCCCAACGACTGGCAGTACAAACCGAACCAGAATGGCTCGCGATACGCCAAATACGCCGACGCCGGTCCGGAGCAGGGTGCCGGCACCATGCATTACGCGTATCTCGTCTGGAGCTGGATGCTCCGCGGCGACGGGGTCACGACCAGCGGGGGGGGCGGAATGGTTCGCGCGCTCATCCGCGACGGCCAACCGTTCTACCGCTGCGCAGTGAGCCCCATCGACGGCATCGCCTACGCGCCAGGTACCGCGACGGAGGCCGGCCGCGTGACCGCCGTCTACGGCAAGACGCGCGCGTCGGAGGACGGGCCGTGGGTCTACGGCTGGACCGTCTTCTCCCATCGCCGCAAGCTGGCCGACGGGGCGTATGCGCCGGCGATCCTGCACATGGCCAGGTGAGCGACGTGATTCAGCGCCGCGACTTTCTCAAGCTGGCTACCGCGGCGTTCGCCGGGGCTGCCGTGACTCCCGCCCGTCTCGATGCGTTCGAGAAGACACTGGTGCGCAACGATGTCTTCGATGCCTACGCTCTGCGCATGCTGGAGGGCTTCGTACGCAACGCGCGCCGCACCGCGCCAGGCTACGCCGTGTGCGACTTCGCCGGCGGCACGCTGGTGGCGAGCTGCGTCACGCCGTCGGGGAAGACGTACGTCTCGGTGGCGCGCATCCTCCCGCTGCTCAGCGAGTGGCTGGCTGCGGGAAAGCCCCGCGTCATCGAGGTGGACGGCGAGGCGGTGGACCTGGGGGAGGTGGCGGTGTCCATCTTCCGCAACGCGTTCGACCCCGAGTTCCCGCACTTCTGGGGCAAGCCGCCGGCGGACAAGAAGACGCAGCGCTCAGTCGAGGCCGCGCTGGTGGCGGACGCTCTCTGGCGCATGCGCACCCTCGTGCTCGAGCGGCTCACGACGGGCGAGCGCGCGAACGTGCAGGCGTGGCTGGCCAGCTGCACCAGCGTCCCCGAGCGCGACAACAACCACGCGTGGTTCCACTGCATCAACCAGTCGGCGCGGCTCCGACTCGCCGAGCAGTGGCCCGAGTTCAGCGGCGACGAAGCGTGGATGCTGGCCGACCTGCAGGCGCTCGACGCGCTGTTCGTCACGGGCCAGGACGGCTGGTACAGCGACTCGCCGCAGATCCCCATCTACGATCTCTACAACTTCTGGACGTTCGGCAACTTCCCGCTCATCTGGAGCGGGATCATCGGCGAGCGCTATCCGGAGTGGGCCGCGAAGTTCAAGGAGCGGGCGCGGCTCTTCTTGGAGAAGGCACCCTACTTCTTCGCGCCCGACGGCAGCCAGCCCTGGTTCGGGCGCTCGCTCCTCTACCGATGGGCCGCGCTCTCCCCGCTCCTGCTCGGCTACCGCCAGGGCGTCTGGCCGCACTCGCCGGGACTGTTGCGGCGCATCGTCCGCACGAACCTGGAATACCACTGGCGGCTGGGCGCCTTCGACCCCGCCACGGCGAAGCTCCGCGAGACGTTCTCGGCGGAGGGCACCCCCGCGGTGCGCGACTTCTACATCGACAACGGCAGCCCGTACTGGGTGACGCTGGGGATGCTGATGTACTCCATCCCCGCGTCGGACCCGTTCTGGACCGCGCCCGAGGAGCCGCTGCCGGTGGAGCGCGGCGACTTCGCGGTCCGCTTCGAGGGGCCGCAGATGATGGTCGTGGGCACGCGGGCGAGTGGGCAGGTGCGGTGGATGCAGGCCCGCAACGCGCCCAAGTCGTGGCGCTACCGCGACCACTACACGAAGTTCGTCGCCTCCTCGCACTTCCCGCTGAACATCGTCCAGGACGAGAAGCGCGCCCCGTGGGACGGCGCGCTCGTCTTTCGTAACCGCGCCACCGGCAACATGGCCGGCCGAGTCGGCGTGATCGACGGCGAGCTGCTGCAGGACGGTGTGCGAACGCACTGGTTCACCGAGCTGGACGGACACCGGATCGAGGTGGAGAGCCGGGTGCGCCTGGACGGCGAGTTCGAGGGGCGCAGCCATAAGCTGCTCAACCCCGAGGCACTCCGCGGCCTGGACCTGGAGATCCTGGAGGGCTCGCACGCGCTGGGGCTGCGCGAAGGAGACGCGGCCCAGGTGGAAACCGGCGAGGGGTGGCGCTCGCTCCGCTCGCCGAGCACGGGCTACCGCGTGGTGAGCTGGCAGCTGGGCGGCTACATGGCGCTGGCGGGTGGCGAGAGTCGCGAGAATCTGGTGTACCCGCGCGCCGCCGTGAACACGCTCTCCGTGCGGCTCCCGGGACCCACCACCTTCGCGAGCCTCCACTACGCGAGCCCGAAGCCGCTCGAGCTCCGCGACGTGCTGCGCCGCGGGCGCGAACTGGCCGCGTGGGTGACGGGTGCCTAACGCGCACGCACTGAACGCGCGTCCCCTCGACCGCCTGCGTCGTGCTGCGCGTACGGAGCCGCGCAGCGTGCGCTGCGTGCGCTGCGTGCGCTGCAATGACTCGGTGCACCGGCCAAGGGCGTGATACACCCGCTGCATCCTCAAGCACTCGAGTGCGCGCCATCGGGCGTATCGTCGCCCGGCCCCGGCGTGCCCTGTGTTCAGCTCCACCATCCGAGACGTTCATGAGATTTCGTGCACTGTTGGCCGCCACGCTCGCTCTGATGCTGCTGCCCGCCGGCCTGGCCGCCCAAGCCGCTCCGGTGCGCGCACGCTACGCGATCAACGACGGGTGGAAGTTCCTGGCCGGCGGACAGGACTACGCTTGGGTCCGCGCCGTCTCGGACGC
>DASRQW010000131.1 GCA_035696245.1 Longimicrobiaceae bacterium
CTGGTCCATCTACCGCAAGATGGTGCGGCGGCAGAAGGGGTACGAGGAGATCTACGACCTGATGGCCATGCGGGTGATCGTGGAGACGGTCACCGACTGCTACCACGCCCTGGGGGTGATCCACAACCGCTGGACGCCGCTCCAGGAGCGCTTCCACGACTACATCGCCACGCCCAAGAGCAACATGTACCGCTCGCTGCACACGACCATCTTCGGTCCCGGCGGCAGGCTGTACGAGATCCAGATCCGCACGCGCGAGATGCACCGCACGGCCGAGTACGGCATCGCGGCGCACTGGAAGTACAAGGAGGGCAGCCGCGGCGACGACGTGGACGAGACGCTGACCTGGTTCCGCCAGGTGCTCGAGTGGCAGCAGGACGCCCGCGAGCCGGAGGAGTTCATGGAGTTCCTCCGCATCGACCTGTTCCAGGACGAGATCTTCGTCTTCACGCCCATGGGCGACGTGAAGCAGCTGCCCAAGGGCGCCACCCCCATCGACTTCGCCTTCGCGGTGCACACGCAGGTGGGGATGCGCTGCGCGGGCGCCAAGGTGAACGGCCGCATCGCGCCCCTCGCGCGCGAGCTGCGCAACGGCGACACGGTGGAGATCCTCACCGACGCCAAGCAGCGCCCCTCGCGAGACTGGCTGGCGTTCGTGAAGACGGCGCGGGCGCGCAACAAGATCCGCCAGTGGATCAAGGAGGAGGAGTTCGGAAGCTCGGTGCGCCTGGGCCGCGAGTTCATCGAGCGCGAGATCCGCAAGGCGCGGCGCGACAAGGTGAGCGAGGACCGCTTCGGCGAGGTGGCGAAGGCGCTGGAGCTCCCCGACGCGGACCACCTGTTCGCGGCGTTGGGACGCGGCGACCTGGGCCCCAGCGCGGTGATCCGCGAGCTGTGGCCCGAGACGGCCGAGGCGGCGCAGCCCCGCATCCCCAGCACCTTCGACCGGCTGGTGTCGCGCATGCGCGGCAAGCCCAAGGGGGTGCGCATCCAGGGGATGGACGACCTGATGGTGCGCTACTCCCAGTGCTGCCAGCCGGTGCCGGGCGACAAGGTCACGGGCTACATCACCCGCGGGCGCGGCGTCTCCATCCACCGGGTGGACTGCCCCAACGTGCTGCAGCTGGGCGACCACCCGGAGCGGCGGGTGGAGATCGACTGGGAGGCCGAGGCGGGCGACCGCTTCTTCGTGCGCATCGTGATGGAGGGCACGGACCGGCGCGGCCTGTTCGCCGACATCGCCAGCACCATCTCGCAGGCGAACACCAACATCAAGAGCGCCGACATCCAGGCCGACGAGCTGGGGATGCACGGCCAGTTCGTGGTGGAGGTGGAGAACCTGACGCACCTGAACCGGGTGCTCGCCGCCATCCGCAAGGTCAAGGGCGTGATCTCGGTGGAGCGGCGCGAGGCGGTGGGGGAGAGCGACCTGACCGAAGCGTAAGGCGGAACTCGCTGAGGTGCGGGATGTTGGTCGACGGATGCGATGGCCGGGTCGCGGCGGCCCGTCCGCGCGGAAGGAGTGGGGTTCGTGGCGGCGGCATCGCCCTGGCGGGAAAACCCGCGGGCTACAACGGCACGAAGGCCACCGGCGTGGCTTGCGGCCGTGAATTTTTCGCGACCAGCGTGCGAGCGTCGCAGCCGTACGAACCACGGGTGGTGCGGGTGGATGCCGCTGCATCGTTGCCTCATCTCAGCGCGGAACATGCGGCGCGTAGGGGTGCGATTCATCGCATCCGAAATTCTCCGAACGCGGAATCGCTGCGGCTACCTACGGCGCCGATGGTGCTTCGTCCGCGAACGTCTCTCCGATGCCTGGCGGTGGTGCGGCAGCAGCCCGCGAAGGCGGGCTTCGTGCCTTCGTAGCCGTGGCTTCAGCCGCCAGGCGTCTACCGCCCGCGAGGATTGCGGCACCCGGGCACCGTCCGCATCTCTCCATCTCGCTCGACCTTTCCCACCCTGCACTCCTGTTGCCCATGCGTCTGCGTTCGCGCTTTGCTTCCGTGGTGATCGTCGGCATGACGATGGCGCTGGGTCGCGTGGACCAGTCGCTCGCGCAGGCGGGTCGTGCGCAGGCGGACGATGCGGCGCGTTTCGATGCGCGGCTCAACGCGTGGGCGGACATGGAAACGGGGACGCCGGGCGAGCGCACGGCGGCGAGGGCGGCGCTCTCCGCGCTGGACTCGCTGGTGCTGCACCGGCTGGACGCGCGCGCGGCCCCCGCGGCCGTGAACCGTGCTCTCGCGGCGCTGCACGGCTACGAGGGTGCGACGGAAGGCGAGGGGACGCAGTTGGGGCGCGTCGCGTTCTACAGCGTGCTTCCACGCGAGCTGCCCAGCTATTACGCGCATCCGCTCGCCATCGGGCGGGACACGGTGGTGCTGGGGATCTTCGCGCTGCCGGGGCAGGGGCCCGCGCGCCTGAGTGTGTACGCACGCCGCGGGCGCCGGTGGACGCGGACGGCGCTGGCCGACCGCCCGTACCCGCTTTCCGCGTACGCGCTGCCGATGGGCGGCGACGCGCTGGGGCTGGTGACGATGGAGAGCTTCACCGGCGGCGACCGGGTGGACGGCTTCGTGAGGCTGTGGCGGCTGGACCGCTCCGGCGCGCTGCGGCTCCAGGAGGCGGGGCGGGGCAGGATGGTGGACTGGGATGCGAAGCCTTCGCGCACGTCGGTCGCCATCGCGTACGACAGCTTTCCCGCGGCCGTGGAGGCGCCCGTGCTGGGGACGCGGCTGCGCTCGCAGGTGACGTACGCGGTGCGCGGAGGCCGCATCGCTGCGGACACGGTGGCGCTCAACCCGTGGATGCACACCGTGGAGCGCTTCTTCTCGCTCGCGCGGCACGGGCGGCGCACGCAGGCACGCGGGCTGGTGCGGGGGAGCGACGCGCTGTTCGCCCGCGTGGCGCGCCTGCGGGAGAGCACGCTCGCGGAGGGCGGCAACGGCCCGCGCGGCGAAGGCTGGGTGTCGTTCGACACGAACCCACGTTCGCGCGTCGTCGTGCGGAAGGGCACGGACAGTCGGTGGCGCATCACCGGGCTGGTGCCCGATCCCGGCAAGCCCGCGAGCCCGTGAGCCGTCCGGCAAGCGTGGACGACGTGGAGCAGGGCCGGACGCCAGTTCGAGAGCGCGAAGTCGGCGATTCGGTCCCGGCGCGGATGTGTTGAGGTGGGGTGCGGATGCGGCGAGCGAAACGCTGCGGATGGTGGGGATCAGGCGGGCTGACGAACTTCACGGGAGGCGGGGATGAGCGAGACGAGCGGTGGGGCGGCGGGCGTGCGGATGAAGCAGCTCACGCCGGTGATGATGGTGGACGAGGTGGAGCCGTGCATCGCGTTCTGGGCGGACCGGCTGGGCTTCACGGTGGAGAACCAGGTCCCCGGTCCGGACGGCAAGCTGATCTTCGCCAGCGCGGCGCGCGACGGCATCGAGGTGATGTACCAGACGCGAGCGAGCGTGCTGGAAGAGACGCCGGACGCGGACGTGACCGGCCACTCGGTCGCTCTCTTCATCACCGTCGATGACCTGGACCCGGTGGAGCGCGCGGTGGAAGGCGCCCCCGTCGTGAAGCCGCGCCACGAGACCTTCTACGGCTCCCTGGAGCTGTACGTCCGCGAGCCCGGCGGCAACACCGTCGGCTTCGCGCAGTTCAAGCCCGCGGACGCGTAACGCAGCGTCCGGCGTACACGATCGGCCGAGCCGGGGGAGGCTGCCGGATTCGCGAGAGTGGGAACGCCGTCACGTGAGGGACGCGCGCCCGGAGGGGCGAGACCCCGGCGCGATGGAACGAGGAAGATCGGGGTAATGCCCGGAGGCTGACGACGCGCGGAACCGCCGGGGGCTCGCCGCAGTTGGGCAGCGTAGTGTGCTGCCTTACTGCGCGCGCAGCCCGGCCCCGCTCGCGGGGACACGCCCAACCCGTCGTCCCGCAGTTCCGCCGTCGCCCCTCCCGCCGAGAGACTTTGGATCACATGAGAACGACCCCGCGCCATTGCTCCACGCGGCGCGGGGTCGCACTTTGTACGAGATGCCCCCGCCGCGAACTGCGGTGTTTGTTCGGGGTATCAGGAGGGCTCGCCAGCAGCACCTCCATGCACTGACCGGAAAACGACTTATGCCGTTCGAGCTCGTCTCTCCCTTCTCCCCCGCAGGCGACCAGCCCCGCGCTATCGCGGAGCTGAACGAGGGCCTGCGCCGCGGCGACAAGTACCAGACGCTGCTGGGCGCCACGGGCACGGGCAAGACGCTGAGCATCGCCCACGTGATCGCGGAGCTGGGGAAGCCGGCGCTGGTGATGAGCCACAACAAGACGCTGGCGGCGCAGCTCTACGGCGAGCTGAAGCAGTTCTTCCCCAAGAACGCCGTCGAATTCTTCATCTCGTACTACGACTACTACCAGCCCGAGGCGTACGTGCCCACCACGGACACGTACATCGAGAAGGACAGCTCGATCAACGAGGACATCGAGCGGCTGCGCCTGCGCGCCACGTCCAGCCTTATGGAGCGCGAGGACGTGATCATCGTCTCCTCCGTCTCGTGCATCTACGGCCTGGGAGATCCCAAGGAGTACCGCTCGCTCATGCTCACGCTGGAGCGGGGGCAGCAGATCGCGCGGAAGAAGATCCTGGAGGCGCTGGTCAACATCCAGTACAACCGCAACGACACGGCCTTCGAGCGCGGCACCTTCCGCGTGCGCGGCGACACGGTGGAAGTGTACCCGGCGTACGAGGAGCAGGGGGTGCGCATAGAGCTGTGGGGCGACGAGATCGAGCGCATCTCGCGCTTCGACCCGCTCACGGGCGACACCATCGCGGTGCTGCCGCGCACGGCCATCTACCCCGCGAAGCACTTCGTCTCGCAGCGGCCCACGATCGAGCGCGCGGTGGGCCGCATCCGCGCGGAGCTGGACGGGCGGCTGCGGCAGCTGCTGGGCGAGGGCAAGCTGCTGGAGGCCCAGCGGTTGGAGTCGCGCACGAACTTCGACATCGAGATGATGCTGGAGATCGGCACGTGCGCGGGCATCGAGAACTACTCGCGCCACATCGCCGGCCGCGCGGAGGGCGAGCGGCCGGGCTGCCTGTTCGACTACTTCCCCGAGGACTTCCTGCTCGTCGTGGACGAAAGCCACGTGAGCGTGCCCCAGATCGGCGGGATGTACAACGGCGACCGGGCGCGGAAGCTCACGCTGGTGGACCACGGCTTCCGCCTGCCGAGCGCGCTGGACAACCGGCCGCTCAAGTTCGACGAGTGGGAGACGCTGACGCCGCGCGCCATCTTCGTCTCCGCCACGCCGGGCGAGTACGAGCTGGCCAAGAGCGGCGGCGTGGTGGTGGAGCAGATCATCCGCCCCACCGGCCTGCTGGACCCGGTGGTGGTGGTGCGCCCCGTGCGCGGCCAGGTGGACGACCTGCTGGCCGAGATCCGCGAGCGCGAGGGCAAGAGCGAGCGCGTGCTGGTGACCACCCTCACCAAGCGCATGGCCGAGGACCTGACGGGCTTCCTGCAGCAGGCCGGCGTGCGCGTGCGCTACCTGCACAGCGACATCGACGCGCTGGAGCGGGTGGAGATCCTGCGCGACCTGCGCCTGGGCAAGTTCGACGTGCTGATCGGCATCAACCTGCTGCGCGAGGGCCTGGACCTGCCGGAGGTGTCGCTGGTGGCGATCCTGGACGCGGACAAGGAGGGCTTCCTGCGCAGCAGCAGCTCGCTGATCCAGACCGTCGGCCGCGCCGCCCGCAACTCGCAGGGCAAGGCGATCCTGTACGCGGACCGCATCACCGGCAGCATGGCCAGGATGATGGAGGAGACCGACCGCCGCCGCGTGATGCAGGTGGCCTACAACGAGGAGCACGGCATCATCCCGCAGACCATCATAAAGAGCGTGGAGGAGATCGAGCGCTCCACGCGCGTGGCCGATTCGCGGTCGGCCAAGAACGCGGCTGCGGACGAGGTGAAGGCGAAGCGCGTGGCCGAGGCGCGCGCGCCGTACGGCTCCAAGAGCCTGGAAGAGACGCTCAAGGACGTGGAGCAGCAGATGCGCGACGCCGCGGCCCGCCTGGACTTCGAGCAGGCGGCGCTGCTGCGCGACCAGTACCTGGAGCTGAGGGCGCAGATGGACGGCGTACGCGCCGGCGCCGTCCCCAAGCGCTCGGTGGGAGCCATGCGCAATGCCTGACGGCGAGGTTCGGGAGATGAACGGCCGCGCATCGTCCGCCGGCGTCCACGCGGGCGCACCCGCCGCCTCGCATCGGCCGGCCGATGGTGTTTCAGTGGATGCGGAGTCGGCCGATGCGGGTTCCGCGGATGCAGAGTCGGGCGATACGGATTCGGTCGATGCGGGTTCGGGAGATGTAGGGCGGCTGACGGCGGGGGATGGCGAGCGCACGGCGCTGCTGAGCGAGCCCGAGCTAATTGCGTGGGGCACGCGGATCGGCCGGGAGGCGGGGACGCCGCTCGTGCTGGCGCTGGACGGCGACCTGGGCGCGGGCAAGTCCACGCTCGCCCGGGCCATCGCGCGCGGCGCGGGCGTGGAAGGCGACGTACCCTCGCCCACGTTCAACCTGATCTTCAGCTACGATACGCCGCGCGGCGTCCGGCTGCATCACCTGGACCTCTACCGCCTGGACCACCAGGACGAGGTGTGGGACCTGGGCTGGTCGGACCTGGGCGCGGAGAACGACGTGGTGCTGATCGAATGGGCGGAGAACGCGTTCACCCTCCTCCCCAAGCCGCGCTGGGACGTCGTCCTGGAAGAGGCGGAGACGGAGGACCGGCGCCGCGTCACCCTCACCCCCGTCGGCGATCCGCCCGCGCTGCCTCCGTTTCCGGACGCGGAGGACGGGCGATGAGCGGCCTCGCATCTCCCGCATCGGCTGACAGCGCCGCGTTCCTGGGAGAAGACGGGCGGCCGAACGGGCCGGTGCTGGCGCTGGACAGCTCCACCGCCACGGGCTCCGTGGCGGTGGGCGACGGCGACAAGCTGCTCGCGGAGACGGTGCTGAACGTAGGCCCCGGCCACTCGGCCGCGCTGCTGCCCGCGGTGGACGCGGCGCTGAAGACGGCGGGACTGAAGCCGCGCGACTTGGCGGGCGTGGTCGTGGCTGCGGGGCCGGGCTCGTTCACCGGCCTGCGCATCGCCGCGGCGTCGGCCAAGGGGATGGTGGCGGCGCTGGGCGTGCCCCTCTTCGCGTACTCCGGGCTGATGGCTGCCGCGGGCGCGTGCTGGGGCGCGGAGCGGCCGGTGTGCGCCATCTTCGACGCGCGGCGGCGGGACGTGTACGCGGCCTGCTACCGCTTCGGCGCGGGCGTGGAGGAGGTCTTCGCGCCCCGGGCGCTCACGGTGGACGAGCTGGTGGAACGCTTCCGCGACGACGCGCATCCCCCCATCTTCACCGGCGAGGCGGTGGCGATGCACGGCGAGGAGATCGCCCGCGCGCTGGGCGCTCCCGTGGTGCCGCCGCTGCTCGCCATCTCCCGCGCATCGGTGCTGCTGTGGCTGGCGCGCGCGGCCCCGGCGCTGGGGCGCGTGGCGGACGCGGCGGCGTGGGAGCCGGAGTACGTGCGTGCGTCCGGGGCGGAGCGCATCGCCACCGCCGCCGCGGCGGGGTGACGGAGGCGGGCGTGGACGCGGACCCGGGGAGATCGGGCGGCGAGCCCGTGTCCATCCGCGCTTTCCGCGACACCGACATGCCGCGCGTGCTGGCGATCGAGCGCGCCTCTTTCAGCACGCCGTGGAAGGAGAGCACCTTCCGCAGCCTGCTGATGCGCACCGACACCGACCTGTTCGTGGCCGAGCGCGGCGGCGTTCCCGTGGGCTACGCCGCCTGCTGGACGGTGGTGGACCAGGCCGAGCTGGGCAACGTGGCCGTGGCTCCGGAGGCGCGCGGCCTGGGGATCGGCGGCGCGCTGGTGGACCACGCGATCCGCTGCGCCCGCTCGCGCGGAGCCCGCGAAGTGTTCCTGGAGGTACGCGAATCCAACGTCTCCGCGCAGTCGGTGTACCTCGCGAAAGGGTTCCAGGTGCTGGGCCGGCGGCGGCGCTACTACACCCTGCCCACCGAAGACGCGCTCGTAATGCGCCTTGAGGCTTGACGCGCCTGTCCACGGCGTCTACTTTGGCGGGGTTCTCCCCGCCCGCGGTTCCACACACTCACGTCACACCAGCGAAGGAGGAGCTGTGTCACGCAGCTTGAACAAGGCGATCCTGATCGGCAACCTGGGCTCCGACCCGGAGATCCGCACCACCGCGAACGGGGGCAAGGTGGCCCAGTTCTCCATCGCCACCAGCCGCACGTGGAAGAACGCGAGCGGCGAGCAGCAGGAGAAGACCGAGTGGCACCGCGTGGTCTGCTGGGAGAAGCTGGCCGACATCGTGGAGCGCTACCTCAAGAAGGGCAACCAGGTCTACATCGAGGGCGAGATCGAGTACCGGCAGTACGAGGCCAAGGACGGCACCGGCACCCGCTACAGCACCGAGATCCGCGCCCGCGAGATGATGATGCTGGGCGGCAAGCCCGAGGGTGGCGGTGGCGGTGGCAGCTACGGCGGCGGCGGGGGATACGGCAGCGGTGGTAGCGGTGGCGGTGGCGGGTACGGCGGCGGTGGCGGTGGCAACGCCAATCGCGGCGGCGGCAGCGGCGGAGGCGGTGGGGGTGCCGGCGGCGCCAAGAAGGGCGGCAACTACGACGACTTCCAGCCGCCCGCCTTCGAGGACGACGACGACCTTCCGTTCTGACCTCCTGGGCTCTTCCCGCGCCGCCTGACCGAGCGCGCAAGGACGGGAAGCCGGCTGTACACACGACGACGGGCGGACCCGGCAGGGTTCCGCCCGTCGTCTTTCATCGCGCCTATGCCGCGGGAGCGTCCTCGTTCCGCAGCCGTGAACACCCGCCTCGCGCCCTAACCCTTCCACTACCAGATCCGCAGAAAAGCGTATCGACGGAGCGGAATCCGTCGGCATTGCTGATGATCTCGCCTCACGGAAACACACGCTGTCTGAACGGATCGGTATCCAGCAGCTCTCCCGTCCACCGCGGGGAGTCGTCGACGAGCTTCGCTCGCCCTGGAGGATGAAAGTGTCGCTACATCGCCAGTTCGACGCTTCGCGAAGATCACTTTCTCCCCAACGGCATCCTTCCCCGGCGATACCTCGCCGCCGGCCGACGAGCCCGGCGGCGTGCTTCGCCGGACGCGGCATCATCCACGTTCTTCGTATTCCGCCTCTCCTCACTCCGTGCGCAACGCCACGAGCGGATCGACCCTGCTGGCGCGGCGCGCCGGGATCCACACCGCCACCGACGCGACGCCGAGCACCACGGCCGCGATTGCAACGCCCAGCAGCGGTGGGCTCGCCAGCGGCCAGTTCAGCGCGTTGGAGATGAGGCGTGTGGCGACCATGCTCAGCGGCAGCCCGATGAGGAGGCCGATCGCGCCCAGGGCCAGCCCTCTCGTGAAGAACATGCGGACGACCTGGCCGCGCTGGGCGCCCAGCGCGGTGCGGATCCCGATCTCTCGCGTGTGCTGGCCGACCATGAACGACACCACGGCGTAGAGCCCCACGGCAGACAGGAGCAGCGCGAGCAGGCCGCCGCCGGCGACGGCTCCGCTGGTGCGCAGGAGATCGCGGCGCGCCCGCTCTTCTCGCTGCTCCATGGTCTCGGCCCGGACCACGGGCATCTGCGGCGCTTCGGCGGCCACCAGCTTCCGGATCTCGTTGAGCATGGGCGGCGCGGGCCCCGCCGTTCGCGCGATCACCCCCGTGTTCATGGGCATGTACGGCACGTACACGCGAATCTGGCCCTTGACCTCGGCAGGGCCCGCCGCCGCCGCGTCGACGACGCCTACCACCACCATCGGCGCGGAGCCGGAAGCGTCGGACAGCGCCGTGCGGAGCCGCCGCCCGAGCGGGTTGGCGCCGCCCCACAGCCGCCGCGCCAGGTCGCTGCCGATGATCACCGCATCGACGTGCATGGGGCGCGCGGCGTCATCCGGCGGATGCGCGTATTCGCCGGCGTCGAAGTCGCGGCCGCTCACGACGGGGATGCCGAACGTGCCGAAGTAGCCCTTCGGCGCGGCGATCAGGGTCGCCTGCATGGCGGGGCCGTACGCGACCTTCGCCACGCGGTCCGCGGGGTGCACCGCGAGCGGCACGGTGACCGTGCCCATCTGCATGGGCATCGCGGCGACCACGCCCGGCATCGCGGCGACGCGCTGGACGGCCGCGTCGATGCGGGATGCACGTTCCGCCGCGGACACCCGCCCGGCCCACGTGTCGAGCTCGATCTCCGCGACACGCCCGGCGACGGTGGACCTCGCGCCGCTGCCCGCGTCCGCCGCCATGGTCGCCACCACCACGCCGAGCGCCACGAGCAGCGGCTGGGTGAGCGCGATCTGGGCGACGACGAGCGCGCGCTGCAGCCGCGGGCGATTGGCGGCCACGGACGGCGATGCGCTCTTCAGCACCTCGCCCACGGAGACGCGCGTGGCGTGCAGCGCGGGTGAGACG
>DASRQW010000132.1 GCA_035696245.1 Longimicrobiaceae bacterium
CGGCCGTTCACCGATGCGGACCGCAACCGGATCGCCGTGGGCATGGAGGTGCCGCTGCCCTCGCTGCGCGCCCGCAACCCCAATGTGCCCGAGGCGGTGGAGGCGGCCATCCGCCGCGCCCTGGCGTACGACCCGGCAGAGCGCTTCCCGGACGCGGGCTCGTTCGGCGACGCGCTGCGCATGCTCATCCCCACGGTCGAGAACGTGCCCTTCGCCGGCGCCGCGGGTGCCAGCGCGCTGGCGGGCGCCTCCGCCATCGCTGCTGCACCGCCGCGGCATCGCGTCACCGTGGACGCGGACGACCGCACCATGCTCGCGCCCCCGCCGCTCGCCACGCCCGACGGGCGCCCCGTGGCCGCGGCGCCCGTGATCCAGCCGCCGCGCAGGCGGCGTGAGGAAGAGGAGAAGGCGGGCGGAACGACGGTGCTCTTCTGGGTGCTCGTGCTTCTCGTCGTCGCGGCCGCGGGCGGGTTCATCGCGTGGCAGGCGCTGCGCGGCGGCGGCACGCGCGCCGACCGGCCGCTGGCCGACCTGCCGGACAGCGTGGCGCCCGACAGCGCGGGCAGCCAGTCGCAGCTCACCGCCGCCGACGCGTTCATCGCGGACCAGGAAGGGCTGCGCAGCCTGCGAATCCGCGACTACCCGTCGGCCCTGGCGTACTTCCAGAAGGCGGCGGAGATCGACTCCACCAAGGCCGAGTACCGCGACCGCTACGCGTACACGCTGATCGTGCTCAAGCGCCCGCAGGAGGCGATCCCGCCGCTGGAGGACGCCATCCGCCTGGACCCGCAGCTCGACCTGGCGTACAGCCACCTGGCCGACGCGCGTCTGGCGCTGGGCGACACCGCCGCCGCCGTGGCCGCGCTCCAGCGGTTCCTGGCGGTCAGCATCCGTCCCGGCCCCAAGGCCGAGGTGCGCCGCCGCCTGGACGCGCTGATGGGCATCACGCCGCCGCCCGCGCCCGCCCCGAATCCGGCGACCGACAGCACCGCAGCGCCTCGACCGTCAACGACCGACTCCACGGGGATGCCGCACGACACCATCGTCATCGGCGCGCCGCCGCCGGCAGGGCGCTGAGCCCGCGGCGATGCTGCACGACGTAGCCCTGCGCGCCACCGGCCGCGCCGAGGTGCCCGCGTACGGCCTGGCCGACGCGGAGCACCAGGTGGAGAAGGAGGTGCGCACCGCCTGGCCCGGCGCCACCGTGGAAGTGCTCGACGTCTCCCGTACCGGCGGCACCGCCCGCATCGTGGAGGAGTTCACCGTCCGCTTCCGCGCCCAAGGCACCGTCCCGGTCGAGGCGGATTCGGAAGCGGATGCGCGGCGTGCGGCGCTGCGGCATCTCCGCGCGGCGTTCGCGGACACGCGCTACCACCGGCTCGACTTCCAGATTCCCGAGCGGGATGCCGGGCATCTACCGTAGCACGCCGCACGTGCATCTACCGAAAAGCAGCACGACGAAGCGGGGCCCCGGCGGAAGAATCCGCCGGGGCCCCGCTGCCGTTCATCTACCGAATGCGCGGCTCAGAAGAGCGTGATGCCCACGAGCACCTGGTTGCGCGAGAGGCGGCCGTCCTGGTTGTCGGCGGCGGACTGGCTCACGCGGCGGTACTGCGCGTCCACCCCGAACATGGACGTGAGCTGCGAGCGCACGCCCACCTGGAAGCCCAACTGGTTGCGGTTGTCGTGGAACTTGGGCGTGGACGGCGACTGGAGGTCTTCCACCGTGTAGCGGCCCAGGCCCGCGTGCACGCCGGCATACGGCGCCAGCGGGATCAGCGGCAGCTTCAGGAAGTAGTTGGCCTCGGCCAGCACGCCGTAGCTGGTGGCGCTGTGGGTGGCCTCGCTCGCCTTACCCGTGGTGTAGCCCGTCACGCCCACGCCGATGCCGAACGGGAGCACGTACTCCGCGCCCACGTCGAACCCGTCCTTGGTGGGGATGGAGTCGCGGCTCACCTTGTTGGAGTTGTACAGGAAGTGCCCCTTGAGCGCGAAACCCTGCTGCGCCCTGGCCTGCGTGGCGGCCATGCCCACCAGCGCGAGCGAGAGGAAAACGCGGGAAAGCTTGTGCATCGGTCCGGCTCCTTGATTGGGATCACGGCCCGCGCTGCGGACCGAAACGGTTGTGCGGCTCCGTACCACGCCGCGTTGAACCTCGGAACTGCTACCGCCCTCCTACCCTCGTCCCGCGCCAGATGATCCGGCAGGGGCGCAGCGCAGGCTTCGGGAGATGCGATCCGCCGGACACCTCTCCGGCGCATTCGCCTTGCCAGCTTGGCGTGCGATGCTGACGAACTCACCGCCCTTCCCGTCACGCCCGCGCACGGTATCGTGCTGCTCGATGCACCTCCATCGACCGTCGTTCTGGCAGACGACGTTCGGTAGATGCACATCCACCGGCGCGTCGAATCGCCCGTCCTCCCACTATCCCCCTCGCCGTAGATCTACCCACCGCGCGGCGCGTCCAGCTCCTCGCGGAGGATGCCGTACATCTCGATGTCCTCCAGCACGCCGTTCTTCAGGACGTGGCGGCGCTGCATGCCTTCGCGCATCATCCCCGCCTTCAGCAGCACCGCGCCGGACGCGGGGTTGCGCGTGAAGTGGTGTGCGGTCACGCGGCTCATCTCCCAGACCGTGAGCGCGAACCGCACCGCCGCGCGCGCCGCCTCGGTGCAGAAGCCGCGCCCCCAGAACGGCACGCCCATCCAGTAGCCCAGCTCCGCACGCCGGTGCGCCCGCGTGGCCACGAGGCCCACGACACCCATCAGCTCGCCCGTCTCGCGAAGCGTGATGCCGAACACGGCCTCGTCGCCTGCGGCGAAGCGGTCGGCGTGCATGGCGATCCACGCCTCCGCCACGCCGTCCGGGTACGGGTGCGGCACGGTGAGCGTGGTGTCTGCCACCTCGCGGGCGCCGGCCAGCCGCTGCACCGCGGGCGCGTCGGCCAGGGTGAGCGGGCGAAGTGCCAGGCGCTCGGTCGTGAGGGTCGGGAGCTGGGCGATCATCGGGAGATGCGGTGCGGGCGGACGATGCGGACGTAGATGCGCGGTGGGCGACGCGGAGAGCGTCCCGGCCCACGAGCCGCTGGCGCCTGCATCCACGGCGTGCGGGAAACGTCGGCGGTCCCGCGCTCGCGGTCAAGCGCCGCCTCGCAATAGTGCGCAGGCGCGCCTTGCGGCAGGCGCCGGGACGCTGGCCCCGGTGTTGCGAAAGCGGGCCGGGATTCGCGCGGCGAAGCCGCGCCGGACAGCGACTTTTCAGGCGAGCGACGACGAACGCGATGGTCCCAGACCCGAACAGAACGGGCGCCCCTGACGGCGTTCCCGGAGACCGGCCCGGCGAGCCCGGCCGCGAGACCGCCGAGCGCGAGGCTGCCCTGCGGCGCGGCGAGTCGCGCTTGGGCGCCCGCGACCCCTATGCCGGCATGGCGCCGCCGGACGTGGCTGCGCGCGCCTTCGCGGCGCTGGCCGAGAACTCGCGCGACTACGCCATCTTCCTGATGGACCCCGACGGCATCATCACCTTCTGGGGCGAGGGCGCGCGGCTCATCAAGTGGTGGACCAAGGAGCAGACCGAGGGCGCCCACCTGCGCCTGCTGTACCCGGACGGCGGCTCCGAAGACGGCACCGCCGAGTCGCACCTGGAGGAAGCGGCCGCCACCGGCGAGTACACGGGCGAGGGGCACCGCGTGCGCAGCGACGGCTCCACCTTCTGGGCGGGCGTCACGCTCACCGCGCTGCGGGACGACGCGGGCGTGCTGCTGGGCTTCGCCAAGACCACGCGCGACCTGACCGCCACCCGCGCCGCGGGCGCCGCGCTGCTCGCCGCCAACGACGCCGCCGAGCAGGCGCGCACCGAAGCGGAAGTGGCCAACCGCGCCAAGAGCCTCTTCCTGGCCACCATGAGCCACGAGATCCGCACCCCCATCAACGCCATCATGGGCTATGCGGAGCTGCTGGACATGGAGCTGGGCGGGCCGCTCACCGAGGCGCAGCGCGGCCACCTGACCCGCATCCGCACCAGCAGCGTGCACCTGCTGGGGCTGATCGACGAGGTGCTGGACTTCTCGCGCATCGAGGCCGACCGGCTGGCCGTGGGCCTTTCCGCCGGCCGGATCGGCGACGCGGTGGACGGCGCCCTCGCGCTGGTGCAGCCGCAGGCGCACGCCCGCGGCCTGGACCTGAACGACCGCGTCTCGGCCTTCTCGGCCGACGTGACGTACTGGGGCGACGAGGAGCGCGTGCGCCAGGTGCTGGTGAACCTGCTCTCCAACGCGGTCAAGTTCACCCCGCCCGGCGGCCGCATCACCCTCAGCGCCGGCACCGCCGAGCGGCCCTCGCCCCAGGCGAAGCTGGAGGGGCCGGGGCCGTGGGCGTACGTGCGCGTGGAAGACACGGGGCCCGGCATCGACCCGGCGCGGCTGGACGCCATCTTCCAGCCGTTCGAGCAGGTGGACATGAACTTGACGCGCCGCCACGGCGGCACGGGCCTGGGCCTCACCATCAGCCTGCGGCTGGCGCGGCTCATGGGCGGCGACCTCACGGTGAACAGCGAGCCCGGCGTGGGCTCCACCTTCGTGCTGTGGCTGCCCGCCGCCCCGCTCCCGGCGGAGTCGCTCTCCCCCGGCACCTCCCCGCCCCACGGCGCGCTGCCGATCGCCCTCCTCCAGGCGGTCCAGGAAGCGATCACGCTCGAGATGGACCGGCTGCTGCACGCGTACGTGGCGCGCCTGCGCGGCGACCCGCGGTTCGTCCACGCCCGCGGCATCCCCGAGCCCGAGCTGGAGGACCACCTGGTCTCGTTCCTGGCCGACGTGGCGGGCACGCTGGGCGGCGCCGACCTGGCGGCCGGCGCCGAAGCGGGCTCGCTGCGCGACGGCACCGCCATCCAGCGCACCATCGCCCAACGCCATGGCGCGCAGCGGCAGCGCCTGGGCTGGACCGCCGCTGAGGTGCGCGGCGAGTTCCGCGTTCTCCGCGAAGAGCTGGAAGCCGCCCTCCGCCGCCGCCTCCACCCCGAACGCGAGGGCGAGGTAGACGAGGCCGTAGGATTGGTCACCGTCTTCGTCGACACCGCCGAGCAGGTCAGCCTCGCCAGTCACGCCCTCGCCGCCGCGGGCGTCGAGGACGTGTAGCCGAGGGGCCGCAGGGTGGGAGATGGCGGGGGGGTGCTGGAGCGATTCCCGGCGGTAGAAGCTAGAAGCGAGCGGATGCGGACGTTGACCAGGTTCGCGTCGGGCTCAGGCACAACGCGCCCGCTATCCGCACCAGCACGGCCGACGCCCCGAATCCCACCGCTGCTTTCCGATTCTACGAACACATGCTAACCCCAACCCCCCAAAGCAGTTCTCCCCTCTCCCGCTTGCGGGGGAGGGGCCGGGGGAGGGGGCATCCCTCTCCGCCCTCGACCCCACCCCGCCACCCCACCAGACCACAACCCGCGCCGGAAAGCGGGTCGATCTCCGGCGCGGCCTGCTGATCCTGCACGGCCCCATCCGCCGGCCCCGCCTCTCCGCCCGACTCGTCCGACGCTCCCGCCGGAACACCCCCTCCAGCCGCGGTCACCGTCGATCCGCTGGCCGTGGATCCGGTCGTTGCAGTAGTTACCGTCGTCACCGTGGTCGTTCCGGCCGGTACGAGGCCGCCGGACTGCACGCCCGGAACGCCGCCGCTGCCGGGTGTCCCACCAGCTTGCGGGGTAGGCGCGGGTGCGCCGGCGGTGACCTGCTCGGGGTCCTGGGCCGGGGGCGGGGTGATCACGAAGCTCCACACGGCGCGCTGCCCGTCCGGGTTGACGATGGTGAGCGAGTGCGCCCCTTCGCGAGCCGCCGGGTCCTTGCCCGCCGCGTCCGGCAGCCGCGTCCACCCCGCCGCGGGATTGGCGAGCTTCAGCAGCAGCGTGCGCGCGAACCCGGGCTGGTCTTCGGCGGCGATGATGGTGGGGCGGCCGCTGGGGTGCTCCACCGGGTCCAGCATGCTGGGCATCACGTCCTGGTCGTCCACGCGGAACTGCGCGTCGGGCGACAAGTTGGTGCCGTCGATGTGCAGCACCAGGCTGCCCAGCGTGGCCTCCACCCGCTTGATCACGGGGCCGGCTTTCCGCGCCACCTTGCCGCCCAGGTATCCCACCGAGCTCACGCCCATCAGCGCCAGGAAGCCTTCGGGGATGCTGGGCAGGTGCTCGATATCGGCGGGGCTGGTGGAGAGGGCAAGCACCACGAACGACAGCACGCCCACGATGGTCCACACCAGGAACTGCAGCCGCTCCGGCGCCACCAGCCCGCCCGACGTGACCAAGTCCGATGCGCTGGGATGGTGCTCGCCCGCCCCCTTCGACCCTTTGGCGCTGGTGATGCCCACCGCCAGGGCGCTGGTGCCGGTGGTGATGAGCAGCAGGCTGGGCAGCCCCCCCGGCACCTCCGCGAAGGTGAAGTCGCCGCGCACCAGGCTGCGGCAGATGGTGAGATACGCATAGCCCACCAGCGCCGCCGCCGTCCACAGGTAGAACTGGAGCTTGGACAGGCTGTACGTGTTCGTCTCGCGGTCCAGGAACGCGATGGTGGAGAGGGCGGCGCGCCGGCTGCCCGCGCCGGAGCCGACCTTGGTGAGCGGCCACAGCAGCGCCAGCACCCCGGCGACTACCAGCGCCAGCAGCGCCGCCGCCGTCCAGGCGGGCGTGCGCTCCTTGACCATGGAGATGATGAAGGTGCGCTCCGGCGAGACCTGATTCCCCACGCGCACCTGCACCTTCACCAGCCCCTTCATGGGGTTCGGCTCCTGCTTCAGCCAGCGCACCCGCAGCGTGTGGCCGTCCGGGTCCACCGAGGTAAGCTGGCATCCGCGGCCGGGAAGCGTGTCGGTGCAGGGCGGGTAGACCTGCCCGTTCAGGATGAGCTGGTTCTCGGCTTCGATGGGGCTCAGGCCCTGCACGTCCAGGTACGCCTCCACCGCCCCGTCGCCGTACGCCACGGCCGGCAGCACGGCCCGCACCCGCACCGTGTCGTCGTTCCGCACCAGGTAGCCGTGGCCCGGCGTGGGCGCGTACACCCGCCCCGCGCGAGAGGTGTCCGGGCGGCCGGCCCACACGCGGTAGTAGCCGAAGCGCGTCTCCGGCGGGATCACGAACCGCATCGACCCGCTGTCGCGGGCGGCGGCGGGGATGGCGACCTGGAAGCCGAACCCGCCGGGAATGCACCCCTGCACGTCCGGCGGGCAGGCGCGCGAGAACGCCGGCTCGAAGCCGATCACGCGGCCGCGCGGGTTCGCCGGGAAGCGGCCCCACACCCGCACGATCGTGCCCCGCTCGGCGCTGGCCGGGCTGATGGTGTCCAGGAAGATGCCGTTGATGGCCCCGGTGTCCGCGGGGGCCGCCGGTGGCCTGGCAGCCGCTCCTCCGGCCGCGACCTGCCGCGCGGCGGCCGTGTCGCCCGGCGGCAGGTTCTGGGCGCGGGCTCCGGCGGACGGCAGCACGGACAGCAGCAGGAGCAGCGCACCGGCACTGCGCGTGGCGTTTCGCATTGGGGGGGAGCTCGGGAGAGGTGGGGCCGTGACGGAACCGCACGTGGCTCCGGACGATGAGACGGACACGCCGTGCGATACCCGCATGCAGGCGGATGCCGCGGCGCCGGTGGAAGCGATGGGGCGGAGCTGCTGTCGTGCGAGGGTTCGGCCTCGCGAGGACGGCACGGACAAACCGTCCGAAACGGAGTATGTTCGGACGCGCGATGCGCGTCAACGGTGACGTTCGTCTACTTCGGACGTTCACAGTGGAAGAGCCGTCGGCGGAGGGCGGGGCAAAAAACGAGGCCGGGCGCCCACGTGGTGTGGACGCCCGGCCGTCGTTCGGCATCGCGGCTCTCCCGAAGCTTACCGCCAGACGAGGCGGAGCAGCCTGCGGAGAATGGGGAAGAAGCCCCCGAGGAGCTTCATCAGCAGAGTCAGGATCACGGACCTGAAGATCCAGCGGAGAAGAATCATGAGCGGGACCGGCGGTTCGGGAGACGTGATGCTCGTGATTGCCCTACGCTGCGCCGCACGCACCGGTTTCACCACGCGGCCGAACTTCTCCGAATCCACATCCCGCATCCATCGAAGTCGTTTCACATCTCCCGGACCCGACTTCGTTCTACGATCGATGCACGGCAGATCGTCATCCCCCGGCCCGCATCTCCGGGCCACCGCCTGCCGTACGTCTCCCGAGAACCCCAGCTACTTCGCCGCCGCCGAGTCGGAGGACGGCGCCGCCAGGGGCGCTCCGGCTACGCTGGAAGATGCCGCGGGGAGGCGGATCTCGAAGATCTTCGGCCACAGCTTTCCCGTCACCAGCACGCGGTCGTGGTCCGCGTCGTAGGCGATGCCGTTGAGCACGGCCTCGCGGTCGGTCACGTCGCCGGGCTTGAGCAGGCCGGAGAGGTCCAGCCACTGGATCACCCGTCCGTTGCTGGCGTCGATGCGGGCGATGCGGTCGGTGTGCCACACGTTGGCCCACAGCTCGCCGCGTATCCACTCCAGCTCGTTGAGCTGCGTGACCGGGGTGGACCCGTCGCGCACGTCGATGGTGCGGACGATCTGAAAGTTCACCGGGTCCAGGAAGCGGATGCGGTCCGTCCCGTCGCTCATCACCAGCGACTTGCCGTCGTTGGTGAGCCCCCAGCCCTCGCCGTCGAACGAGAAGCTGGACACCTGCTTGAACGTGACGGGGTCGTACACGAGGCCCACGTGCGTCTGCCAGGTGAGCTGGTAGAGCTTGCCGCCCAGCAGGGTGAGCCCCTCGCCGAAGTACGTGGTGTCCAGCCGCACCTGCTGGAGCACCTTGCCCGTGGCCGGCTCCACCTTGCGCACCAGCGACAGGCCGTTGCGCCCCGTGCTCTCGTACAGCGCGCCGTCGTGCCAGAAGATGCCCTCGGTGAACGAGCTGGTGTCGTGCGGGAACGAGGCGACCACGGCGGGCCGCGCCACCGTGGCCGCGGGAAACGCCGGCTGCTCCGGCGGGTTGTTACCCTGCGGCTCGTCGCCGCTGCACCCGGCCATCCCCAGCGTCACCGCCATCCCCATCGTCGCGGCCATCGCGGCCGTGGCAATCAGTCGCATCGCGCTACATCCCCGCCTTGGAGCCCAGCCAGCGCGCACGGAAGGCGCGCATCTCGTCCGTCACCGGCCGGCCCGCCGCCTCGTACGGCACCACCTCGACCGCCGGGTTCTCCACCAGCGTCACGTTCACGGTGCGTCGCACGCCACGCTGCTCCACCTCCACCGGCACCGTCTCGCCCGGGCGGTGCGCCAGCAGCGCCGTGCGTGCCGCATCGGCCGTGGTCGCCGCCTGCCCCGCGATGCTCACGATGCGGTCCTCGCGGTCGATCCCGGCGCGGTAGAAGCTGCCGCCCACCACGGGGCCGCTCGCCACGATCACCCCGTCGTCGTCCACGAAGCCCGTTCCCAGCCACGGCGCCCCCGCGTGCGCCTTGCGGACGAGGAACCCGGCCGGCGCCAGCAGCCGCTCGTAGTCCAGCGCCTCGTGGCCCTGCACGTAGCGGTCGAAGAAGTCGTTCGCGAAGGCCGCGTCTCCCGTCACCTGGCCCAGCACGCGCCGCAGGTCGGCCAGCGTGTACGGCCGCTCGGGCGCCAGCGCGGCGCTCTGGAAGCGGCCGTGCTGCTGCCACATGGCCCGCATGTAGTCGTCCAGCGTCACGTTGGGGAAGCGCTCGCGCAGCGTCAGGTCCAGCCCCAGCCCCAGCGCCGCCCCGAACGTGTAGTACGAGATGAAGGTGTTCTGCCGGTTCTGCGGGTCGATGGAGGCCGCCGCGTCCACGAACGGCGCCTGCATGCTCATCTCGACCGCGCTGAACAGCCGCCGGCCGGGCGCGTTCAGCACCGTGGTCACGTTCCCCGTCACGTCGTCCGCATACGCCGAGTCGTTGTAGATGCCGGCGCGGCGAAGGAAGAGCGCGTCGTAGTAGCTGGTGAAGCCCTCGGCGAACCACAGCTCGCCGCTCATGTTGGCTTCCTCGAAGTTGAACGGCTCCAGCGCCCTGGGGCGGATGCGCTCCACGTTCCACTGGTGGAAGAACTCGTGGCTCACCGTGCCGATGTTGTCCATCGCCCCGGTGCTCAGCGGGCGAGGCGAGGTGATGATGGTGGAGTTGCGGTGCTCCATGCCGTCGCCGTTTGCCCACGGCAGGTAGTCCACGATGAACGTGTACACGCCGCGGTCCGACGGCATCCCGCCGAAGACCGCCGCCTCCTCGGCCACCGTCTTCTTCGCCATCTCCGCGAACGCGTCCAGCTCCGCGTCGGTGCCCAGGTGGTGCATCGCCATCCGCACCGTCACGTCGGTGGCGCCGTTCTTCTGGTGCCAGGTGCGCCAGCGGACGGGCCCCACCTCCGTCGGGCTGTCCATGAAGTACTGGAGATTGGGCGCGGTGAACGTCGCCGAGTCCGCCGTGGGCATCAGCTGCGTGGCCACGCTCCACCCCGGCGCGCGGTGGAAGGTCACGCGGATGGGCGCCGCGTCCAGCCCGCGCGCCCACATGAACGCCGCCGGCATGTTCAGGTGCGCGTGGCTGGCGTCGATGCCCGCGTACGTGCCGTCCGTCCGGTCGCCGTACAGCGTGTACGTCATCCGCACCGTGCCGTCGTGCCCCGCCACGTCCCACTCGTGCGGGTTGGGCCGGGTGAACGACAGCGGCCGCCCCGCCCCGTCGGAGGCGTGCACGCCGTACACGTTCTTGGCGAACTCGTGCAGCGCGTACCGGCCGGGCGACGACCGGCTCATGCGCACCTGGAGCGGCCGGCCCGCGGGCACGCCGGCGAAGGTGGCGGTCACCTGCGCCTCGTGATGCACCGCGTTGGGGAAGGCGATCTCGTACGTTACGCGCGCCTGGGCGTGCGCACCCGCGGCGTTCGCGAGCAGGAGCGCGGGGGCGGCCAGCGCCGGGAGCGCGCGTCGGAAGGTCGGCATGGGCGATCTGCGGGGAGGGTGGAAGAACGGAGACGGGAGAGATTTAGCGAATCCGCCCGCGCCGGGCCAGACGCCGCGCCCGCCCGCGCGAGCCGGGACCGTGGAACACGCACGATCCACCGTCCGGGCGCAAGCCGCCGTTCACCGGGTCGCCGTGTGTCACCGCCGCTCGCCCGATCGCTCAGCGGCAGATGCGCGCATCCCCGCGGCTCCGCCCCTGGCCGAGGGCGGGCGCGGGCTCGTCCAGGCGCGCCGCCGCCCAGTCCGCCAAGGCGCCCAGCACCTCCGGCGCCACGCGCTGCGACGGAAGCTGCTCGTATCCGTCGGGATCGCCGTCCGGGTCGCGCAGCATCAGGTGGTCGACCTCCGGGAAGACCCGCACGGTCACGTCCGGGTTGCCCGCCTCGCGGAACGCGGCCCCCAGCGCGCCGGCCTGGCGGGGAAGCACCTGCCAGTCCGTCTCGCCCTGCAGCACCAGCACCGCGGCCGAGCGGACGGCGCGCGCCGTGGCCAGCGGGTCGTACTCCAGCTCGCCCGCGCCCCACATGCGCTGGATCGTCCGGTCCAGGTAGGCGCTCCGCACCCGCAGCGCCGAGTCGCGGGCGGCCGGCGTCGCCAGGCTGCGGTCGCGCGCGACGGACGTGCTCACCTGCTCGCGCAGCGCGTCGCCCAGCCGCTGCCCCGGCGCGCCCAGCAGCGCGATCAGGCGCAGCGTCGAATCCTCCGCCGCGAGCATGGGGGCGACCGCGCCGCCCTCGCTGTGGCCCATCACCCCCAGCCGCGCGGAGTCCACGTCGCCGCGGGCGCGCAGGTAGGCGAGCGCGGCGCGCACGTCCGCCGCGACCCGGGTTATGCTGGAGCGATGGTGGAAGTCGCCCTGGCCCACGCCGCGGTCGTCCAGCCGCAGCACCGCGATCCCGCGCCGCGAGAGCGTGTCGGCGACGTCGCGCAGGGGGCGGTACGGGTCCGGCGGCACGCCCCCGTCGCGGTCCTCGGGCCCCGATCCGGACACGAGCACCACCGCCGCCAGCGGCCGCGGCGCCGCGCACGGCAGCGTGAGCGTTCCGCCCAGCGCGGGTCCGGAATCCACCGCCACCGTCACCGCCAGGGCCACGTACGGCGCCCCGGCCGGCGCATCGTACCACCCCGCCGGCACCGCCTGGCGCCTCGGCGGCTGGGCACGCGCGGGGTTCGCCGCCAGCTCCATCACGCCCACCACGACCGCCGCCTCCCACGTCACCAATCGCATCGGACCTCCACGTGCCACATGGACTCCGCGACCACGCCCACCATCCCTCCCGAACGAACGCTGCCCCGTGATTCTGCCGCGCATCCAGCTCACGTCCGGGCGATCGAAAGCGGTGCGCCCCGTCGCCCCCGCACGATACCGCCCGCCGCTGCCACACGTAAGCACTTCGAGGCGGGAGGGCCTCCCACCTCCACCCATCAGGCCCACCCTTCCGGGGAAAGCAATAAAAACGGGGAGGCGCCTCGCGACGCCTCCCCGCATCATTCTCTCCGCAACGAGCCGCGGCTACGGCATCCGCGTCTCTTCAGCCCCCGGAGGCGACGGCCGGTCCGACGCCCCGCCCGACGATCCACCCTCCGCGCCCGCGCTCCCGCTCGACGTCCCGCCGAACGATCCGCCCGTGGACGATCCCCCGAGCGAAGAAACGCCACCCGTGGAACTCGCACCCGTCGAGCCCGAGGCACCGCTCGAGGACGAGCCGCCCGCGGACGAAGATCCGCCACCAGCCGAACTGCCGGTAGATGAGCTCCCGGGTGATGCGCTGCCAGCGGACCCGCTGCCGGACGACGAGCCCCCGAGCGGCGATCCGGTGGGCGACGAACTGCTGGAACCCGTGCTACCGGCGCCGGAGCCCGCCCCGCCAGACGACGAGCCGCCGCCGAATGACCCGCCCGCCGATCCGCTGCCCGGCGACGAACCGCCGAACGATCCGCCGCTCCCGCCCGCGGACCCGCCGCTCGATCCCAATCCGCCGCCCGATCCCGCTCCGCTGCCCGGCGCCGTCCCGCCCGCCGACGAGCCGCCGAGACCCGATCCGCCGAACGATCCGCCGCCGCTGGAGGACGATCCGCCGGTGCTGCCGCCCGCAGACGACCCGCCAACCGAGCTTCCTCCCGACGCGCCGCTACCCGTGCCCGATCCCGACGAGCCGCCGGTCGACGGCTCCAGCTCCACCTCGATCACCCGCTCGCCCCCCGCGTCGCTCCCCAAGGGCGACGTGCCTGCGCTGGCACCCGGCCGCGGCCCCACCGACGAGTCGATCGGCGGGTCGCCGGGCTTGGTGTCGGACGACTGCGGCCACGTCCCGCCGCCCGAGCCCGCCGAGCCGCCGTGCGCCGCCCCGGACGCAGAGGTCGCCGAAGACCCGGCAGATGCCGCCCCCGCCGACGCCCAGCCCTCCGCCGAGAACCCGTCCACCGCGGGGCTGCCGTCGCCCGCCGCGGTCGTGTCCGACGTGGTGCCGGACGTCGTCCCCACCGTGGTTGCTCCAGCCGAGCTTCCCGCCGACGCTCCGCCCGTCGTGTCGTCGCCCTCGCTGCGCGCCTCGGCGCGGTCGGCGCGCATCTCGAACTCCTTGCGGATGCCTTCCAGCGCGTTCTGCATCTTGGTGAGCAGCGCGTCGATGCGGGGCTGCACCTCGGCCGCGAAGTCGTCCACCTTGGGGCGGGCCTTGTCGCGGGCCTCCTGCACCTTGGGCTTCAGGTCCTCGAAGGCGGCCTCCACGCGGCTGTCCAGCTCGTGGAAGACCTGCTTCACCTTGGGACGGATCTCGTTCAGCGCGGCTTCCAGGCGCGCGTTCATCTCCTCCAGCGGGTCGCGCTTGCGGTCGCCCTCGTTCGGATTCTCCATCGTCGGTCTCCTTGCTCGGCATGTGCGGCACCGGACGATCCGGCATCACCCGCCCCACTACGGCGGCCCCGGCGGGGTGTTTCGCACGCTCCGCGCCGCGGCGCCGAACCGCGTCCGCATCCTCCGGCCCTGCCCTGACCCTCCAACGCCCAGCCGTGTCGCCGCAGAATCTACACGCATCTCTCCCGACCATCGCTGCGCCGGGCGAGTCATCCACCGATCAACACGGAAGATGAACGGACATCGGTAGATGCGAAGAGCCGGACGCATCCGCCTGCTGATGCGTCCGGCTCCAAAGACCTGCGCGACGGGAGATGCGATGCGTGCCGATCGTCAGCCCCTCGGCGCGTTCGGCTCCTCATCCGTCTCCCTCGCCTCGCGCAGGTAGCCGGTCACCACGCCCGATACGACGAGCGCGAGGCCCGCCCACCCCAGCGGCGTCAGGTTCTGCCCGAAGATCGCGAGCGCCGCCAGCGACCCCACCACCGGCTCGCAGCTCGCCCCAACCGCCGTCGGCGCCGCGTCGATGCGCTTCGTCGCCCCGAAGAAGGCGAAGTTGGCGAGCACCACCGTGCTGATTCCCAGCGCCACGATGAAGATCCACGGCTGCGTGGACTGCATCCACGCCGGGAACGCGCCGCCGGGTAGCAAGGGCCGGCCCACCAGCGGCAGCAGCACGGCGAGAATGACCGTGCCGCCCAGCAGCTCCCAGAACAGCATCTTCAGCGAGCCGTAGCGCGGCACCACGTAACGGGCCAGCAGCGTGGTGCCCGCGTAGCTGACCGCCGCCACCATCCCGCCCACGATCCCCACCGCGTTCCACGCCGGCTTCGCGCCCTGCGCGCCGAACACCGTCATCGCCACGCCGGCCAGCACCACCAGCGCCAGAGCCACGCGCACCGCCGTGACCCGCTCCTTCAGCAGCGGCCCGGCGAGCAGCGTGATCATCACCGGCGCCGTGTAGAGCAGCGTCACCGCCGCCGCCACGCCCAGGTTGCTGATCGCGTGCTGGAACGCGACCTCGAACGCCGCAACCAGCGCCCCGCCACCCAGCGCGATCACCAGCACCCCGCGCCGGTCGATGCGGAACATCGCGGGCCGGAAGCAGCCGTACGCCAGGAAGCCCAGCACCGCCAGCAGCACCCGCCAGAACCCGATCTCCGTGATGTTGGCGCCCTCCTTGTACAGCGCCTCGCTGATGGGGCCCGTCATCCCCCACAGCGCCCCCGCCGTGAGTGCCAGCCCGTAGCCGGCGAACCGCCGCGCGCGCCCGCCGTCGGCGATGGATGGAGAGAGGGGTACGGCCGGGGAATCGGTCGACATGGAGGTCTCGGGGCGAGTGGCGGGAGATGGGTCACACCGGAAGGACGAAGGGGCCGCGCTTTCTCGACATCCGGCGGGCCACACGCCATATTACGGGGTTGCACGATCCGGCACCACCCGCACTTTCCCGTGGAGACGACCCCCATGTCGACCGTTGACCTCGCGACCGGCGGCGCGCCGCTTACGGTCCTCAGCGAAGAAGAGCAGATGTTCCGCGACCTGGTCCGCCAGTTCGCCGAAGAGGACGTGCGCCCCCGCGTGCACTCCATGGACGAGGCGCAGAAGATGGACCCCAACCTCATCCCCAAGTTCTTCGAGCTGGGGCTGATGGGCATCGAGGTGCCCGAGGAGCTGGGTGGCACCGGCGCCTCGTTCTTCACCGCCGCGCTCGTCGTCGAGGAGCTGTCGCGCGTGGACGCCAGCGTGGGCGTGCTGGTGGACGTGCAGAACACGCTCGTCAACAACGCCTTCATCCGCTGGGGCAGCGACGAGCTCAAGGCCAAGTACCTGCCGCAGCTCACGGCCGAGAAGGTGGGCGCCTACGCGCTCTCAGAGGCTGGCTCCGGCTCGGACGCATTCGCGCTCGCCACGCGCGCCGTGAAGGCCGACGGCGGCTACCGCCTCACCGGCCGCAAGCTGTGGATCACCAACGGCGCCGAGGCCGAGGTCTTCATCGTCTTCGCCAACCTGAACCCCGAGGCGGGCTACCGCGGCATCACCGCGTACATCGTCGAGAAGGAGTTCGCCGGCTTCACGGTGGGCAAGAAGGAAGACAAGCTGGGCATCCGCGCCTCGTCCACCACCGAGCTGGTCCTCGAGGACGTGTTCGTGCCCGAAGAGAACGTGCTGGGCGAAGTGGGCAAGGGCTACAAGACCGCCATCGAAACGCTCAACGAGGGCCGCATCGGCATCGGCGCGCAGATGATCGGCATCGGGCAGGGCGCGCTGGAGGCCACCATCAAGTACGTGGGCGAGCGCGAGCAGTTCGGGAAGAAGATCGGCGACTTCCAGGGCGTGCAGTTCCAGATCGGGCAGATGGCGACGGAACTCGAGGCCGCGCGGCTCATGGTGTACAACGCCGCCCGCCTCAAGGATGCGGGCCAGCCCTTCGTGCACGAGGCCGCCATGGCCAAGCTCTTCTCGTCGCAGGTCGCGCAGCGCATCGCCAGCCAGTGCATCGACCTGTTCGGCGGCTACGGCTTCACCCGCGAGTACCCGGTCGAGAAGTTCTACCGCGACAGCAAGATCGGCACGATCTACGAGGGCACCAGCAACATGCAGCTCCAGACCATCGCCAAGAACCTGATGAAGTGACCGTCGTTCATCCCCGCATGCATCGAAAGCCCCGGCTCCTCGCGAGCGGGGGCTTCGTGGTTTCATGGCACCAGCCAACATCCACTCTAGATGTGAGATGTACGGTGCATGATCGCGAAATGAATCGTAGTCATAAAGTCGACTGTGATGCTTCGTCACGTTCAGGCGGCAGTATCACGGGCAGACGACTCTCGGCCGTACGACACTGAAGCGAAGGGAAAAACGAGAAGCCCCGTGCTCGAATCGAGCCGGGGCTTCTTCGCGTTTGTGCGCCAGCCGTCCGCCATTCGATCGGCGGATTGCGAGGCGAAACCTCGGTAGCGTCCGCGGAACGGCGACCGTCCGGCGGGCGAGGGTTTTGACCGGGTGAGGCGTAAGTCCCCGGGCCGTGGGGCCACCCGGCACTGCAATTTTGTAAGTCCCTGGTGCATCTAAACGCCGCGTTGAGTACGCGGCCAACTCCGGCTGTCCCACCGAACGGCTACCGTGCTGCGCTCGTCGCAGTCCACGGAACCAATCTCGGTACACGGCCGGAGGTACGCCAACACGCCATCCGCCAATTTCACCTATTACCGGCCACATACAGGAATACCACACTAGACGGATGGCCGCACCTGCTCCCCCCATCGTTTCCGCAGAGCTTCCCGCGATCATCTGAAGACAATTCCAACACACCGCTGCTCGAGAGATCGAGCCGGTGAGCACCGGCTATAGCGGGGCGAGGGCTTCCTTGCGGCGAACGCGCTCGGCCTCGGCCTCCTTGCGCTTCTGCTCGCGGACGGCGGTGAGCTCGGCCACCAGCGCGCGCGAGGCGGTGGTGAACGCGCCCAGCTTCCGCATTGCGCGCGGAGTGAGCCCCAGGAACGCGTGGATGGCGGTGCGGAGCGCGTTGTCGGACGAGTAGCCGCACGTGTAGGCGATGCTGCCCACCTTGCGCCGCGGGTCGTCCAGCAGCTGCGCCGCGAACAAGATGCGCATCCACGCCATCAGCCGGCGGGGCGCCGGCAGGCCCGAGCGAACGCACCAGCGCGACAGCGTGCGCCGTGACACGTGCATGCTGCGGGCGAGCGACCGCGCGTGCCCGCCGGCCGACACGCTCTCGGCCGCCGCGAGCGCGATGGTGAGCGCGCGGGTGGAGAGGAAGCTGGGCAGCGCGTCGCGCAGCAGCGTGCGCATGGCCCGGCCCGTGACCGCGCGCAGCCGCTGCGCCAGCGCCTCGGCGATCGCCTCCTGATCGAGCGAGATGATCTCCGAGATGCCCCACGCGCCCAGCACCCGCAGGTCCCGGAAGCGGGGGCCGCGCGTCTCCAGCGCCGCCACCACCGGAACGTAGTTGAAGTCCCGCAGGAACGCGCGCAGCGACGGCGAAGGCCCGTCGCCGCCCGCACCCTCCGCATAAGGATCCACCACGACCAGCGGCAGCGCGGCCGCTTCGCGCACGGCAATCCGCAGCTCGGTCCAGCTTCGGACCGAGCACACGTCG
>DASRQW010000133.1 GCA_035696245.1 Longimicrobiaceae bacterium
GAAGAAGGCGTCGATGCCGGGCCAGCGGTCGCTGATCATGGCCGCGCCGCAAGCCGCCGCCTCGAACAGGCGCACGGACGGCGACCAGCCCGCCGCGACCATGTCCGCCCGCGTCGCGTTGAGCTGCCACGCCGCGGTCGAGTAGAACGCGGGGTGGCGCGACGGTGGAAGGTGGGCCATGTGGCGCACGTTCCGCGGCCATTGCAGGTCCGCCGGGTACTGCGGGCCGGCGACGATGAAGCGCCTGGCCGGCAGGCGCTTGGCCACGTCCACAAGGAAGCGCTCCAGCACCGGCTGGCGGTCGGGTGCGTAGGTGCCCATGTACGCGAGGTCCGACGCGAGCTTCGCGTCCGGCGCCACGGGGCGGTAGCGCTCCGCATCTACCGAGCAGTACAGGGGGATGGCCCGGCGCGCGCCCAGCTCGCCCTCCAGGACCTCGTGCAGGAAGGGGCCGCCGGTGAACGAGAAGTAGCCGGCGAAGAGCGGCACCTGGTCCGGCCGAAGGTACTCCGCGCCGCCGGAGCGCAGAGCCGCCACGGTGACCGGCGTGTCGATGTCGTAGAAGAACAGCGGGTCCACGCCGGCGGACGCAAGGTCGTCGATCACGCGCGGCCCCTCGTGCACGTACGAGCCGACGAGCGTGGCGTCCGCCTCCAGCGCCTCGGCGATGGCGGCCCGGCGCGTGGTGCTCCAGTCGCGGTAGAGCGTGAGCGTGCAGAAGTCCGGCTGCGGCAGGTCGCGGTGCTCGCCGCCGTACCAGGGCGCGTCCCACTCGTAGAACACCACCTCGTGCCCTCGGGCGGCGAAGGCGCGCAGCAGGGCGCGGTACGTGGTCGCGTGCCCGTTGCCCCAGCTGGATGAGATGGAGAGGCCGAAGACGACGAGCTTCATGCGGCAGCCTCCACCGGCGCGCGGAGGATGGAGTCCAGCAGCAGCGCCCGCTGCGCATACGTGTGGTCCGCCAGCGCGCGCCGCCGCGCCGCCTGCCCGATCCGCCGCGCATCCCCCGCGTCCACACTCCGCACCCACTCCGCCACGCCCTCCGCGTCGGCAGCGACCAGGATCTCGTCGCCGGGCGCGAAGAACTCCTCGATGCCGCGCCACGCGTCGGTGACCTGGCAAGCCGCGGCGCCCGCCGCCTCGAACATGCGCGTGGCGGGCGACCAGCCGTTCTCCACCATGCTGTCGCGGTGGACGTTCAGGATCAGCCGCGCGGACGCGTTCACCGCGTTGTGGCGCGCGGTGGGCACGTGGCCCAGGTACGTCACGTTCGCAGGCATCGCCTTGTCGCCCCAGCCCTCGCCGCCCAGGGCGAAGCGCGCATCGGGGCACAGCGACGCGGCGCGGAAGAAGAACTCGTCCACGCGCGCCTCGCGGTCCGGCAGGCGATTGCCCATGAACAGCAGGTCGAACTCCGGCTGGGCCGCGCGCTCCAGCGGGCGGTGCTCGTCCGGGTCCAGCGCGTTGTAGACGGGCGTGCACGCCTTGGCGCCCCACCGCTCGTACGCTTCTACCACGGGCGGGCCGCCGCCGTAGGTGAAGACGTGGTCGAAGAGCGGGATGCACGCGCGGAACGGGTCCGCCGCGTCGGCGCCGATGCGGCCGAGAGTCGCTGGCGCGTCCACGTCCAGGAACGCCGTGCGCGTCTCGCCGCCGGAGCGCGACGCGACCGCATCCTCCAGCTCCGCGTCCCACACGCCCACGCCGCTGCACTTCACGACCCAGTCGGAAGATGCGAACGCCTCCTCGACCAGCGCGTCGCGTTCCTCGGCGGTCGTGTAGACGACGACGCGGGCGTAGGGCGGATCTTCGGCCAGGTCGCGGTTCTGCTGGCGGCCGTACGCGTCGGGCTCGCAGAACACGATCTCGTGCCCTAGGCCGTGCAGCGCGCGCAGCAGGCCGCGGTAGTACGTGGCCGCGCCGTTCCAGTACGACGACACGAGAGACGATCCGAAGAAGGTCAGGCGCATGCGGCCTCGGCTGCGGAAGTGGACTCGGTCGACGCGGATGCCGCCGTCGTTGCGGGAGATGCGGAGACGCCCACGGTTTCGGTAGATGAGCTCGCGCCGGCAGATGCAAGCGCATTGGCCGATGCGAGCGCGTCCGCAGTGATCGTCGGATGCGCGTCATCTACCGGCATCCGTTCGGAAGATGCGGACGCGGCGACGCCGTCCGACGGATGCGCTTCTGCCGAAACGCCGTTGGTCGATGTGACCGCAGCGGGGCTGGCGGGATGTGCATCTACCGAAACTCCGTCGGTGGATGCACGACGCTCGGCATCGGCGAGATGCGCATCTCCAGACACGCGGACGGGGGATGCGGACGCGCCGGCGGATTGGAGGGCGGCGACGATGGAGAGCAGCTCGTCCGCGCGGTGGCCGCAGGTGTGGCGCGCGAGGATGGTTTCCAGGCCGCGCGCTGCCTGCTCCAGCCGCGCGTCGTCGTCGCAGGCGAAGCGGAGAAGCTGCTCGCGCATCTCCCGCGGCGTCTCTACGCTCGCGTAGTCGCCGGGGCGGAACAGGCGCTCCGCGTCCAGCCACGGCGCCGAGACGAGCGGGATGCCGCACGCCAGCGCCTCGAACACGCGGATGGTGGGGATGCCGCGCAGCGCCTGCACGTACGCGCGCCGGGGGACGTGCAGCGTGACGCGGCTGGCGGCGAACACCTCCGGCACGCGCAGGGACGGCGCCCAGCCGCGGAACTCCACCCCAGCATCCGCCAGCTCCGCCAGCGCCTCGGCGGGATAGCGCACGCCGTGCGCGACGAAGCGCAGCTCCGGCATCGCCCGCGCCGAATCGAGCCAGAACGCCCGCAGCTCCTCCGTCCGCTCCCCGTCGCCCCAGTTGCCGATCCAAGCCACGTCCTGCGTCTTCTCGCGGTTCAGCGGCCGGAAGCGCTCCACGTCGGCCGCCTCGTGGAAGGTCCACGCGCGCTCCACGCCGAACCGCTCGCGGTAGATGTCGCGCAGCACGTCGCCGAACGCGAGCACCCCGTCGAACGCCGCCAGGTCGAAGCGGGCGATGGCGTCGGGATCGCTCCACGGCCGGTGGTGCGTGTCGTGGAAGAGCACCACGGAACCCTGCCGCCGCGCGACGGCTGCGACGGTGTTGGCCACGCGCGGCGTGTTCCACTCGTGCACGATCACCACGTCCGCGCCGGCCACCGCGGCGGCGACCTCGTCCTCCAGCCCGGCCCCCTCGCCGTCGTAGCTGTGCACGGCGATCTCCGGGAACGCCCGCGCGAAATCGACGATGGGCCCCACGCCGTGGTCCGCCAGCAGGTTCTCCACGCTCCACGCGCCGCGCGGCTCCCACGAATCCACGGTGTGCCCCCGCCGCGCGAGCGCCGTCATCAGGCCGCGCACGAAGTGGGCGTTGCCGTGGTTCCAGTCGGACACGGCGGAATGGATGAAGAAGACGAATCTCATCTCAGGTCTGTAAGGGCAATGTCGGTCCGCAGCATTGCGTGGCGGTTGAAACCGCGGCAACGACTGCGCAAAGTCCCCCTGCGGGGACTAACTGCATAACTGCATAACACTTCCGCCGCGTAGGGGTGCGATTCATCGCATCCGCGCGACAGCCTCGAAGCCCCCGCCGCCAGACTCCCCCATCGGCCCCACCGCCCAACGCGCGCAGAAGCCCCAACCCTCTCCCGCTTGCGGCGGAGGGTGCGAGCCTGAGCGAGCGGGAGGGGGCGCCCCTCACCCCACCT
>DASRQW010000134.1 GCA_035696245.1 Longimicrobiaceae bacterium
CCCGCCCGGTCGCGCGTATCGAACGCGCGGCCGCGCAGCACGGGAATCCCCATCGTCCGCACGTAGTCCGCCGTGGCCAGGCGCACGTCCATCGACGGCTCCTCGCCCTGCTTGGCGGGCGCGCGTCCCACCACGTCGAACGTGATGTTGGTCTTGCTGCCGCCCATGGGAATCGCGCTTACCGCGCCGGCGGACTTCACGCCCGGCATCTCCCGGATGCGGCCCAGCAGCGCGGCGTGGAAGGCACCCACCTGCGCGTCTTCCGGGTACGCCGCGCGCGGCAGCGTCAGGTCGAACGAAACCACGCCGTCGGGCCGGAAGCCGGGGTCCACGCGCTGGAGCTGCACGAAGCTGCGGATGAGCAGCCCCGCGCCCGCGAGCAGCACCACCGCCATCGCCACCTCGGCCACCACCAGCGTGCCGCGCAGCCGCGTGGCCGCGCGCCCCGCCCCGCCGCCCCGGCCCCCCTCGCGCAGCGAGGCCGCCAGGTCCGGCCGCGTCGCCTTCAGCGCGGGGAAGATGCCCACCAGCACGCTCGTGAGCAGCGACACCGCCCCCGTGAACGCCACCGCGCGGCCGTCCAGCCCCACCGCGTCCAGCCGGGGAATGTCCTGCGGGCGCAGGCTCACCAGCGCCGCCACGCCCCAGTGCGCCAGCAGCAGCCCCAGCGTGCCGCCCAGCACGCCCAGCAGCAGGTTCTCCGTCAGGAGCTGCCGCACCAACGCGCCGCGGCCCGCGCCCAGCGCCGCCCGCACCGCGATCTCGCTCTCCCGCGCCGCCATGCGGGCCAGGAGCAGGTTCGCCACGTTCACGCAGGCGATGAGCAGCACGAAGCCCACGGCGCCCAGCAGCACCAGCAGGGGCATGCGCACGTCGCCCACCGTGGCCTCGTGCAGCCCCAGCACCGTCGCCTCCACGCCCGTGTTCGTCTCCGGGTACTCGCGGCGCAGCCGCGCCGCCACGGTCGCGACAGCTGATTGCGCGCGCGCCAGCGACACGCCCGGCTTCAGCCGCCCCACCGCGTCCAGGTACTCCGCGCGCCGGTTGGTGGACGCGCTGGCCGAGAACGACGAGTCGTAGGGGATCGGTATCCACAGCTGCCGGTCCGACGGGTAGGCGAAGCCCTCCGGCATCACGCCTACGACCGTGCGCTGCACCCCGTTCAGCATCAGCGTACGGCCCAGCACCCGCGCGTCGCTTCCGAAGCGGTCGCGCCACGTGCCGTACGACAGCACCACCTCGCGCGCATGGCCCGGCAGGTTCGCGTCCGGCACGAAGCCGCGGCCCAGCACGGGCGACACCCCGAGCACGCGGAAGAAGCCGGCGCTCACCCACAGCCCCTTCAGGCTCTCCGGCTCGCCCGTGCCCGTGAGCGTGGCGTTCGACTCGGTGTACGCCGCCACGTCGGTGAACACGCCGGACTGCTCGCGCAGGCTCATGAAGTCCGGCGCGGAGATCTCGCTGGGCGGCGCGCCGGCGCCGTGCGTGTACAGGCGCACCAGGCGGTCCGGCTCGCGGAAGGGCAGGGGGCGCAGCAGCACGCCGTCCACCACGCTGAAGATGGCGCTGTTCGCCCCGATCCCCAGCGCCAGGGTGAGCAGCGCCGCCGCCGCGAAGCCGGGGCTGGAAGCCAGCCGCCGCGCCGCATACCGCAGGTCCTGGAGAAGCTTGTCCATCAGGGTATCCCGGAAGGGAGGGTTCGGTGGATCGGTTGCCGTGCGGCCGGTTCGCGGGCGCGGGCGACGTGGTACGGAGAGATCGGGAGATGCGCATCGCCCGTCAGCCGTCGGACGATGCGCATCTTCTTACGAGGCCAGGAGCGTGCCCCGCGCCGCATCTTTCACATCGCCATCTACTGCAATCGTTTGCGGTAGATGCACGGCGGGGCGGCGCCGTCCGTCCTGTTCGCTCGTGGGATTCTCCGTCCCGCCAGCGGACGGCACTGGCGAGTTCCGTGTGGGTCCGTTTCCACGGGCGCACCAGAGTTGCGGCCCTGGGTAACGCGGCTTCCCTTCACGAAAGGGCCGAGAATGCTGCCTGACTACGCGGAGAAACGCCTCCAGGACTGGCTGGTCCAGTCACGCCGCTGGTATCGGTTCCACTACGCGGTCGCCCTGGCCGCCCTGGCACTGACCGTCACCGTGGCGAGCAAGCCCTCCATTGGCATCCGCCTCGACGTGCTCGCCTGGCTCGCGGCGATCTTCCAGGGCGTGCAGACGCTCTTCCACCCGCAGCAGCGCGCGAAGGCGTACCGCGACGCGTGGCGGAGGCTGTACCTCGCCGCCGCGCAAACGGGCAATGCGCCGGAAGACGACCTGCGCCGCGCGATCGCGGAGGGATGGGCCATCATCTCCGGTGCGGATTCCTGACCGGGTCTCGGCTCGATGGAAAAGAAGCTGGCGAGGCGGTCACGGGACCCGTGAGCAGCGCGCCCGGAAAGGCGAGGAGCGTGCCTTCCGCCGCCCCGCGCGCATCGCCATCCCGCCCAATCACTTGGGGACTCGAGCAAGCTCACCGCCGGGTGCCGGACTGTCCGCTCGTGGGACGGACGGTTCCACCAGCGGACGCGACGGTGAAGCAGGCCGGTCCGCCCGTCGTCCGCCTCGGCCGAGCTTCTTTCGCTCCCCGACCGTCTTCCGCCGCACCCGCCCCACCCGCCCGCGCTTCCGGTCTCCCCTCTCCCAGGCAGTTTTTGGGGGGGCCGCGGGACGGGACTTTTCTTCCGAAGCCTGCCCACCGCAGCACATCTCCCGTCATCGTCCGAATGATGCGGCGTGCAGGCACTTACGCCGATGCGGCCGCGCCGGGGCCGATCGGCGGGCCTGACCGGCCGGCTGGAACGGCCCCTCCCGGCGGCATGGCCCCGCTGGCCCTACCGGGCGTATACTGCGGATGTGCAGCCGGCGGGATCGCCGCGCGGGACGATCTGGACGGAGGCCACACGTATGGCGCCACTCGTGCTACCAGTTAGGAGAAGGTCACTGGCCCCGCGCGGATTTTCGTTTATGCTGTGTCGTTGCGTGCTTTTCCGGCCTGGATGTTTGCCGCGCCAACGGAGATACGAATGACGGACCGACCCCTCCCCAGCGCCCCGGCGGCGTGGCAGGCCCCCCGCGCGCTCTTCGCCATCCGCGAGCCCTACCCCGGCTTCCACATCATCCGCGAGATCCCCGGCGACCTGGGGCTGCTGCTGTGGCGCGGCTTCACCGAGGTGGCGCTGTGGGCCGAGGCCGGCGACAAGCGCGGCGACCTGTTCACCGCCCGCGCGTACGCCCGCCGTCTGAGCCACCTGGACACGCTGGGCGTGCTGCCCGCGCTCGACGCGCACCTGCGCACCCTCGCCGAGATCCTCAGCCACGCCACCGAGGTCGCACCCGAGCGGGTGACGGCCGCCTGCCTGGCGCTCTCGGAATGGGCGTCGCGGCAGGGGTGCGGGCACTCGGCCATGGCGCTCGCGCAGAGCGCGGCGCTGGCCTCGCCCATGGACGCCAACGCCGCGTACATGGCGGGCCTGGCCGCCCGCAAGCAGGCCGAGTACGCCGTGGCCGAGAGCTGGTTCCGGCGCGCAGTGAGCGTCGCCAACCGGACGCGCAACTGGAAGGCGTACGCGCTCACCTTCTGCGGCATCGGCAACATGCACATCCAGCGCGGCGCGTGGCCCGCCGCCAAGGAGGCGCTGCTGCGGGCGCTGCGCACCACGCGACGGCACCGGCTGGTGGGCGTGCGCGGGCGCGCGCTGCACGACCTGTTCTGCGTGGCCATCAACGCCGGCTGCTTCGACGAGGCCAACCGCCTGGCCCGCGCCGCCCTGCGCGCGTACGGGCGCCACGACCCGCGCCTGCCCGCGCTGGCGCACGACGTGGCCTGCGCGTGGATGCGGCAGGGCCACGTGGGTAAGGCCGTCCCCGTGCTGGAAGCGCTGGTGCGCTACACCTCCGACGCGCCGCTGCGGCTGCTCTTCGTCTCCAGCCAGGGGCGCGCCGCGGGGCTGCGGGGCGAGCGCATGGCATTCGCGAGCGCCTGGACCGACGCGTGGGCCATGGTGCACGCCAGCGAGAGCACCGAGCGCGTGCCCGAGGCGCTCGTCAACTTGGCCCGTGGGGCCGCGGCACTGAACGACCCGGAGCGCGCCTCGTACGCCGCGCACTACGCCCGCACCGTCGCCGTCCAGCGCGCCGAGGCGCAGTCGCAGTTCGAGGCCGAGTGGGTGCTGGAAGCGGTCGCGCGCGCCGACCTGGCCGCCGTGGCCGCCGACGACGCGCGCGACGAAGCGGGCGCCCCGCCGGAGCCGGGCGCCCGCCTGGTGGGCAAGTTCGTGGCGGTGCTCGCGACCTCCGGCCGCCACTGAGGCGCGGCTAGGGCTGGCGCGCGGGCGCCATGTAGCTCCCCGAGCCGGCCAGGCCCCCTCCGTCGTGCGCCGCCGGCACGTTCGGGTGGCTGGGCGCGGTGATCTGGTCCGCGCGGCCGCAGGCGGCGGCCGAGACGACGAGCAGGGCGGCGAGTGCAAGGCGGGTGCGACGCATAGGTGTGCTCCGTGGAACGGGTTGCATGCGGCCGGCGCCCATCGCCGCGCCGCAGGGGAGAAGCTAACCTCTCCACGCCCCGGGCACACTTGGTTGCTGCCATTTCCCGTTCGTCCACACCTCATCCCCCACCTTCCGCGCCTCTCCCGCACGACATCACGCCTCCCGGCGGCCTCCCCAAACCGTTCCGGCTCAGAACAGCGCCCACCTCACCACGCGTAGGGGTGCGATTCATCGCATCCGGAAC